>NZ_JBHNMF010000055.1:0-12444 GCF_048562965.1 Thiolapillus sp.
TCTCACCACCAAACTTCGCCGCCTGTACGGTCGTGATCGCCGCAGTCAGCGTGGTTTTACCGTGGTCTACGTGACCAATAGTGCCCACGTTTACATGGGGTTTGGTTCTTTCAAATTTTTCCTTAGACATCGCCGAACAATCTCCGAAATAATGTAATGGTCAACGCTTCAGTAAAACCGCATGCCAAAGCATACTGGAATCTGGAGCCCAGAAGCAGATTTGAACTGCCGACCTCACCCTTACCAAGGGTGTGCTCTACCAACTGAGCTATCTGGGCAAAGCTTGCTTTCTCTGGCACCTTGCCAGACAATCCCTGTAGAACATGGAGCGGGTGATGGGAATCGAACCCACGTAGTCAGCTTGGAAGGCTGAAGTTCTACCATTAAACTACACCCGCACTGAAAACGCGGCTAAAACCGCCCTGCTTCAAACGACCGGCAAGCCAAGCATTCACCGATCAGAACCAACATCCCTGCCAGTCGCTTTCGCCCGCCGTTGCAGATGCTCCGGCCACGGACAATAAATAATAAATCTGGTGGAGGGGGAGGATTACTCCGTGCATCCTGCCCTCCGCCCTCCGGGCCGGCGTCGCTCCGCTCCGCCGTTTCGCCCGCTCCCGGCGGGCGAATCGAACCTCTTTCAGAGGTTCTCATCCTCCCCCTGCCGAACAGCGGGAGTACTTTATAGTCTGGTGGAGGGGGGAGGATTCGAACCTCCGAAGGCTGAGCCAGCAGATTTACAGTCTGCCCCCTTTGGCCACTCGGGAACCCCTCCAAAAAAGAGGACGCATTTTCCAGAAAATTTCACGGATTGTCAACCTAATATCAGGAATATTTTTCCTGTGCCTCCGGACACAGGCAGGACGGGGAATCGCTGCCTATGGTCAAGTTGCTGTCACCGCAGTACACTACCCACCTTTATATATAGACGAATTGCGCCAGCAATCCCCATGCCCATACCCGCCAAGTATCTGTTTTTTATCATGCTGTTGCCCTTTGCGCTGGCCAGCTGTGCCACACACAACGGAGTGCAGCCAGCTGAAAAGGCGGCAGAAAAACCTGCTGCTCCCGCGACTTTGCCTTTCAAATCAACAGCCGTGCCGCCCAAAACCATCGACAAAGAACTCCTCTTCAATTACCTGGCCGGCGAAATCAGCGTCCAGCGCGGCGCATGGGAAGCAGCCTACGAACATCTGCTGCTGGCGGCCAAGGAAGCGAAGGATGCGGTGGCAGCCAGCAAGGCCGCGCGTCTCGCCTGGCGACAGGACGACATGAAACGCGCCACACGCGCTACGAAGCTCTGGATCGAATACGATCCCAACGCATTGTCCGCAAGGCAACTCGCCATGCTAGCCGCCTTGCGGAATGACGATATGGATACCGCCCTGGAACAGGCACACGCCATGCTGCTCATCGCCAAGGCAAGGGGCAAGGACGGCTTCCTGCTCCTGAGCTCGGCCCTGGCGACGACCAAGAACAGGAACAAGCTGCTACTAATTCAGGATATCGCCCATCAATATGCCGGGGATGCCCGGGCTCAGTACGCACTGGCCCTGGTCTCCTCCCAGGAAAAAGAATTCACCACTGCATTGCAGGCACTGGATGAGGCGCAGAAAATCGATCCGCAATGGGACAAACCCTATCTGCTGCGCGTGCAGATTTTTGCCATGCAGGGAGACGAGGCAGGTGCAGAAAAACTGCTTCGGGAGGCCGCAGACAAATACCCCAGCCCGGCACTGCTCGAGGCCTATGGCCGCCTGCTGATGCAGCAGAAACACTACGAAGAAGCACTGAAGTATTTCCGCAAGGCGCTGGATCTCAACCCCAAGGATCACGAACTGTTGTATGTGGTGGGCGTTCTTGCACTGCAGACCAGGGACTGGGATCTGGCCAGGTCAACCTGGGAGCAGCTGCGGGACAATCCCCGCTATCACAAAGAGGAGGAAGCCTGGTATTTTCTGGGTCAGCTCGAAGAACTCCGGGGCAACCTGAGGCAGGCCACCGAAAACTACAACAAGATCAAGGCCGGACGTTTGCGTAACGACGCGCAGATACGCACTGCCATACTCACCGGTAAACTGGGCAACCTGGAAGAATCTCATGAGCTGTTCAACGCATTGCGACTCACTGACCCTGACCAGGCCGTACAGATCTACATCACCGAAGCGCAATTGTTGAAAGATCTGCACAAACCAGAATCTGCACTGAAAATCTATGATGAAGCCATCAACGCCTACCCTCAGGATGCGGATCTGCTTTATGCGACAGGCCTGCTGGCAGCGGACCTCGGTGATATCGAAAAGGCCGAGGCGGACTTCAAGGCAGCGCTGGCCATCAAACCCGACGATTCAGACGCCCTGAATGCACTGGGCTACACTCTGGCCGACCAGACAGACCGCTATGAAGAAGCCTATGCCTATGTAAAAAAAGCGCTCGAACTGGATCCGGAAAGCCCCGCTATCCTCGACAGCATGGGCTGGGTACTGTTTCGCATGAAAGAATACAGCGAAGCACTGAAATACCTGCGCCGGGCCGCTGAAAAACTTGATGACCCGGAGATCTTCGCCCACCTGGGAGAAGCACTCTGGACCACAGGCGCCAAAAAGGAAGCCCGGGACATACTCGACAAAGCCAGCAAAAAGTATCCGGACAACCCGAAACTCAAGGATGCACTGAAACGCCTGCAATGAAGCCATCCGACGTGTTTTGGCCGGCACCGGCCAAACTCAACCTGATGCTCCGGGTGACGGGCCGGCGCTCCGACGGCTACCATCTGCTGCAAACCGTGTTCCAGTTCCTGGAACTGGCGGACCGGCTCCGTTTCGATGTCCGCAGCGACGGCAGAATAAGCTGCCGGCCGGCTATTCCTGGCGTCAGTGATGAAAACAACCTCGCCATCATGGCGGCCCGCCTGCTGCAACAGCATTGCAACTGCCCACTGGGCGTGGACATCCAGATCGAGAAGTGTCTGCCCATGGGAGGCGGACTGGGCGGCGGCAGCTCCAATGCAGCAACCACCCTGGTTGTACTCAATCGCTTATGGGGACTGAATCTTTCCCCAAGCGCTCTGGCCGAACTGGGGCTGCAGCTCGGCGCAGATATTCCCATCTTTGTCCACGGCAAAGCTGCCTGGGCAGAAGGCGTCGGTGAAAAGCTGCAGTTCATCAATCCGCCCGAACCCTGGTATCTGGTGCTCTCACCCGGATGCCACGTCTCAACTGCCGAAATTTTTTGCGATTCCCAATTGACACGGGACGCCGAGACAATCACAATACGCGACTTCTCTGCGGGACAGAGGGCGAACACCTGCCAGAATCTGGTAGCAAGCCGCTATCCCGAAGTCTCTCGGGCATTGTCCTGGTTAAGCCAGTTCGCCGAGGGCAGACTGACCGGCACAGGAGCCTGCGTATTCGCTGAATTCGAATCGCGGCAGCAGGCGGAAGACGCACTCGGTCAGATTCCCGCAGATATGACAGGTTTTGTGAGCCGGGGAATGAACAGATCTCCTCTGTACATGAAACTGGAAAAGTTTAATGGGGCGTGGCCAAGTGGTTAAGGCACCGGACTTTGACTCCGGCATCGCAGGTTCGAATCCTGCCGCCCCAGCCATTTTTCAAACATGCCGCCCAAGGGCGGCTGACCTGTAAATCAAGGGGTCCAACACGGTGGCTAGCAGTGGCATGATGGTCTTTGGCGGCAACGCCCATCCAGAACTGACCATTGAAATCGCAGACTATCTGGATCTCGCACTGGGAAAATCTGTCGTCGACCAGTTCAGCGACGGCGAAATTCAGGTCGAAATCGAGGACAATGTTCGCGGCAGGGATGTGTTCGTGGTTCAACCCACTTCCGCTCCCACCAACGACCACCTCATCGAACTGCTGGTGATGATCGACGCCCTGCGCTGGGCTTCGGCCAACCGCATAACTGCGGTCATCCCCTATTTCGGCTATTCCCGGCAGGACCGCCGGCCAAGATCCGCCAGGGTGCCCATTACCGCCCGGCTGGCGGCAAAAATGATTGGCACCGCGGGCGCCGACCGTGTACTGACCATGGATCTGCATGCCGACCAGATTCAGGGCTTTTTCGACATCCCGGTGGACAATATATACTCCTCACCCATACTTCTGGGTGACATCTGGCGGCAGAAGTACCCCGAACTTATCGTGGTATCTCCGGATGTCGGTGGCGTGGTACGTGCAAGAGCACTTGCGAAACGCCTTGACGATGCGGACCTGGCCATCATCGACAAGCGTCGCCCCAAGGCCAATGAAGCCCAGGTGATGAACATCATCGGTGACGTGGAAGGACGTTCCTGCGTGATCGTGGATGATCTGGTGGACACTGCAGGTACCCTGTGCAAGGCCGCCGATGCACTGAAATCTCATGGCGCCGCCCGGGTTGTGGCCTACTGCACGCACGCCGTGCTGTCCGGGCCTGCCGTTGATAATATCAACGGCTCGAACCTGGACGAACTGGTGGTGACAAACACCATCCCGCTGCAACCGGCAGCAAAGAATTCGAGCAAGATTCGCCAGCTCTCCATCGCAGGCATCCTGGCAGAATCCATGCGCCGCATAAACAACGAGGAGTCGGTAAGCTCGCTGTTTATGGACTGAACACCGTGTGCACCGCACACAGAACCTGCCCTGACATGACTGGTCGCGATTATGCCGGGGTTTCTTTTACTCTCAGGAGAAAGTAATGTCAGACATACTAACTATTCAAGCAGTAGCCCGCAACGACGGGGGGAAGGGTGCGAGCCGCCGCCTGCGTCGTGAAGGCCTGGTTCCCGGCATCATCTATGGCGGCGGACAAGATCCGGAAATGGTCGCTACTGCACACAACAAACTGCTGCAACTGCTGGAGCATGAAGCCTTCTACTCATCCATCGTCGAAGTGGAAATGGACGGCAAAAAGCAGCGCGTGGTACTCAAGGACCTCCAACGCCATCCCGCCAAGCCTTTCATCCTGCATTTCGACCTGCAGCGCGTTGCCGCTACCGACCGCATCAAGATGAACGTACCCCTGCACTTTACCGGCGAGGAATCCGCTCCCGGCATCAAGGCAGGAGGCAGCATCTCCCATACCATTGTCGATCTGGAGATCATCTGCGAAGCGCAGAACCTGCCGGAATACATCGATGTAGACGTATCGGGTATGGATGTCGGCGACATGCTGCACCTGACAGACATCAAGCTGCCTGAAGGTGTCGAGATCGTGGCATTGACCCACGGTGATGAGCATGAGCACGATGAACTCGTAGCCGCCATGCAAGCCAAGGCAAAAGCTGTCGAGGAAGAAGAAGAGGCACCGGCCGAAACCGAAACCCCGGAAGAGCCTGCCTCTGAAGAGGAGTAACCTGGCCATCTGGCACCAACCATGAGCGGCGGCCTGCGGGTCGCCGTTTTTGTTTCCGGAGCAACATCATGCAAGAAGGTATTCGCTGCATCGTCGGTCTCGGCAATCCTGGCGACAAGTATCAGTACACCCGCCACAATGCCGGGTTCTGGCTGGCCGACAGACTGGCGAACCGCTTTGGGCTGCAATTACGCGCTGACAACAAGTTTTTCGGCCAGACCGGGAAGCTATCCCTGCCGGGCGGGGATTGCTGGCTGCTCAAGCCCATGACCTTCATGAACCGCAGCGGCCAGTCGGCCAGTGCGCTGGCACGTTTCTATCGTTTTGTACCGGAACAGATTCTGGTGGTTCACGATGAACTGGACCTGCCCGCGGGATCGGTGCGGCTGAAAAAAGGTGGCGGGCATGGCGGGCACAACGGGCTGAGAGACATCATTTCAGCGCTCGGCAGCAAGGATTTCTATCGCCTGCGCCTGGGCATAGACCATCCCGGGCACCGGGATCAGGTGACAGACTATGTGCTTTCGAGACCGTCCAGGGAAGACCAGCAGAAGCTTGAACAGGCCATCGACACCAGCATCGACCACATCGAAGACCTGCTCGAAGGTAATTTTCAGCGATTCATGAACGAGGTACACCGGGATAGCTGAAGCCCTCCCGTTCCCAGCAAAGAAAAACCGCGTTACCTCCTCCTTTGATCATGAGGGATAACGCGGTTTGTTATGTACGGCAATGCACGGGACGGTTTGCGCCGCCCGGCATTTTCTCTAACTGCCGTTTACCCCGAAGACATACTTGGGCTTGAACAGATAAACCAGCACAGGTAACAGCATCAGCGCGGTAAACACGTCGATGACCAGCGCCTCGCCAATGAACATGGCAAGTCCCCAGGTGTTGGCCAGATCCGTCGCCACCAGCGGGATAAAGCTACCCAGCAGCACGACAACAGAGACGATAACCGCCGACCCGGTAGTATTCAACGTCTTGCGCAGAGAAGCGCTCCAGTCGCCCGCGGTAGCCGCCATTTCCTCACGCAGACGCGAGAACATGTAAATACCGTAATCGACACCCAGACCCATGGCAATACTCAGTGTCACGAGCAGGTGGAATGCCAGGTTGCCCGACCATTCCTGCACAGAGGTAAAGTAGCCGCCCAGACCGTACTGGGCAAACAGGGTGATCAGCAGGGTGAAAATCAGGATTCCGGACACCAGGAGGGAGCGGAAGATCAAAGCTGCCACCACGAACACCACGAATGCGGTGAACAGGGGGCCGGTCAGCCAGTTGGACATGGCAACCTCGCGGGTGGCCTCGGTCGCACCCAGGAATCCGCCTACGGCAGGGCGCACATAATTGGGCCCCGGCTGTGACATTTCATTGCTGTCACAGGCTTTATAGAGTTTCGGATCATCCACGGGTCCGCAACGCAGGCCGAAATTGACCTTGCTGAAGCCTTTGTCGTTCTTGTGCTCTTCGATGTACTGCTGGATATCCATGGTGACCTGGTGAGTCTCCCGTGGGTCCATCGTATTGATGAAACCCAGCACCACACCTTCATTCCAGTCGGCGGAAACAAAAGAATCCATATCCCCGTCCGAGGTCATCATCTCAAGCAGGCCATTGTACAACTGGACAATACCGTCAGGATCTCGGTCATCATCCGGATCAATAGCCGTCAGAAATGCCCTGGAGGGAATCGCCAGATCTTTCACATCCGGCTTCACACCGGGTTCGGCACTGAGCAGCATATTCACCAGACGGATGTACTGGGCGTATGAACCCGTATAACCAATGAACGGATGGGAACGCATCCAGGTTTCAATCGCCTCCATGTCCGCCAGTACATCAGCATCATTGAAGACACCCTGCGCACCGCAAGCTTCCGCATCCCAACAGCCACGAGCTTTCTTCTCTGCTGAACAGATGGCGTTACGTTCCTTGACATCCTCGATATCGTAGATCTCTTCGGGGAACAGCTGATCTTCCGAACAGTCCGGTAACACAGGCTCCTTGCCACGTATGGGAATACTCACGGAAATAACACCGGGCATGATCTGGTTCAGCTTCACCAGGTCCTTCCAGATCTGTGAACTGCCCTTGAAGGCCGCCCGCGCATAATTGATGCCTTTTTCCACGCCCGGCATGATGTCGCCTTCCTGCTCCATCTTGACCTGCGCTTCGGGATCACCTTTCCAGTTGAAAATATTGGTGTAGTAGACAGAGACTCCCATAATGACAACGATGAATCCGATGGGAATCCACTTGCCTGGCCCCATGACGATCTTTGCCAGAATGCCACCCACAGTGACTTCCCAGCTGTGACCACCAGCCTGACAGCTTTCCCTGGTTGGGGGAAATTTGGTCAGCAGCAGAGGGATGAGCGTCGTCGTCGTGGCCAGCAGCGTCAGCATGCCGAACATACCGAACCATGCATAGGCCTTGTAGAAGGAAATATCCACCGTCGCCAGTGTGGCGAAACCCACCATGTCGGTGATGATGGAAAGTGTCGCCGGTACGATAGTGTGTGAAATCGCCTGACGGGCCGCTTCATCGCAATCCCCGCAGGCGCCATAATCCAGCAGGAACCGGCGGGTAACCTGTACCGAGTGTCCGATCCCGATGGCAAGGAGCAACATGGGCGTGAGCACCATCATGGTGGTGAGCTTGAACGCTGTGAAACCCATGAGTCCGAGAGTGAAGGTAATGGTCATGCCCACACCCAGCAGCGGGAAAAAGGCACCGCGCCAGTCACGGAATTCGAGCCACAACACCAGTATGACGATAGCGATGGAAATGGCGAACAGCCACCATTTATGTACCAGGTCCGCCAGCATCCAGGCCAGGAAGTAGGGCTCGCCTGCCACCAGCAGCTCGATACGGTCATCCTGGGACACCTCATCCATGAGTGCACGCACTTCCTCCACCCAGGGCAGGTAGATTTCCTTCACTTTGTCCGTATAGTCGGCAATGATGTAAGCTGCCTTGGCCACGCACTCTTCCTTGTGGTAATCCTCATAGGCGCAACGTTTGCCATCCTTGTCGAACATGGCCACCAGCATCGGCGCCATGACGGGGTTTGTCTTGATGCCTTCCTTGAGAAAATCCAGTTGCTCCCTTGCCTTTGCAGGATCATCGGTACTGATACCGGAGGTGGGAATGAGACGCTTGAACACCAGGCCATTGTCGTCAGAAGTCATGTACTTGATCTTCTGTGCGGCGAAATCGATGAAGTTCTCTTCCCGGGAAGTCGGCAAAGCCACCAGCTTGCGGTGCAGATCCTGCACTTTATTGATGAACCAGGGCTGATAGATATCCCCTTCCTTCACCCGCAATGAGAAAACCATGAGGTTACCCATGCCGAAATTGTGTTCGGCATACAGGTTGGTCGCAACATAACGGTTGGTGGGAGGCAACAGTGTATCCGGATCATTCCGGACATCCAGCTTGGGGATATACAAGGCGCCTACAATAGTACCGATGATCAACAGAATAATGATCGGCATGCGGTTTCTCAAAACGAAATCCGCGTATCTTTCTGCAACCCCTTTCTTTTGGATCTGCTCTCCCATAAGGAACTCCTCGATATGCTGCTAGTTAGAATTATCGAAATATGGCGGGTTGAGCCTGTTGCCAGGCTCTGAAAAACCTCAATACCCGGCAGCCGCCAGGCATTGTATAAATTTGACAGGCAGGCACATGGCGTGCCTGCCTGTATTTACTGCTTAGACAATGAACCTGTTATTCCCAGATGTATTTCAGACCGATCTGGGCATTAGAGGACTCCTTGAACTGCCCAAAGGTAGTGTTTTCATCACCCCAGTAGAAGTTCAGTTCTGCTGAACCGATGAATTCATCGGTGAAGGAGTATTCAACGTCGAAACGGTTCCAGTAACCACCACCATCTTCAGCCATGATGATGTTGTTCCAGCGACCGAGCTGACTCTCACCGAAGGGCTTGGAAAGGAACAGGGAATAGAATTCCTTGTTTTCCCAACCCTTGTTCATGCCATTGGTCAGGTGCAGGGTGGAGAAATCACCCGTATAGCGGGAACAGTCATAGGTATTGCCGGCCTGTGAAGTGCAGGTGCGCTTGTCATCCACGAAATCCAGATTGTTCTGCTGGATGAACTGGCCACTGATCAACATGTTGGTCAGCACGGTAATATCCACACCGATGACATAACTGAACTTGTCCATGTCTTCCATGGTCAGGGCATGGGTCAGATCTCCGATACCCAGCAGGCGCTTGTCGACAACAGGCTGCTTCTCATCCTTGTCATACAGCAGCTCAGCACGGAATACGACCGGCAGGCTGCCAAACTGGGTGCCATAGTCCAGAGAACCACCAATGCTGTGTACGCGGGAACGGGTTTCCGTCATGCGCATATTCACGCCATTCCCATTGGCATTGGGCATACCCGTGGTTGGGTCGAATGCACCATAGAACTGGCCGGCCTTGTTGACAAGCAGAATGGTCGGCATGGCATCCAGGCTGGTCATGGCATTGTTTCCAACTTCGTTGGCTGCCAGTGTATCGCCAGGGTTGGGCACGAACACAGGATTGCCCCCGGGATCCGTCATACCGGTATCCATCGCACGGGCACGCAACACCGTCAGTTCCTCGCCAGTCACCTTGTCATGCCAGCTCAGGTTGATTTCAGGGTTGGCGCTGTAGTGATAGAAATAGTTCAGGCCGAAGTTCAGGCCATTGTCCAGGGATCCCCGGTAACGCAGCCCGGCATTCGCCTTGTAGTAATCCGGGTCATCAACCTTGTAACTGGTGGTCGCACCGGAGAAGGTACCGTTGGCGTTCATGGTGGTGAAGGTATTGAAGGTAGCGAAGGTTGCATTGGGCATGTACTCGAATGCAGACTTCGGGTTGGAAGGATTCCAGCTTACCTGCGTAACCTGAGGACCATTGACATTCATCAGGTTGGTCTTGTTGTTGTTGGCATTGGGATCGCCGGTATACAGGCCGTTCTGGGCGATGTTGTTCAGCACGATATAACCAGGACCAAAGGGCACTGGCGTCTGCGTACCGTCACAACCGGTTGGCGGGCAGGGGAAGCCAAAAATGGTTTCGGTACTGGCAAAACCATCCACGGTCAACCCCGCAAACGGCAGCAGTCCTGCAAAGTTGAGGTTACCGGTAAACATACCACCGAAGGCAGCACCATTGAAGCTGCCGGCCACACTTGCCAGCGCCGGCGTGACATTCAGGAAGCCATTGACACCACCAGTGATGGAATCAACACCCTTCATGATGAAGGGATGCTTGGAATCGTCATCACGGTTCAGACCCGGAATGGCGTTCTTGCGGTTCTCGGAAACGATGAACTGGATATTTCCGGTCTCGCCGATATTGCGCTCTGCATTGATCATCCAGATGGGAATACGTGAATCTTCCATGGAATTCTGGGCCATCTCCCGAAAGTCTGTCGGGTTGATGATGTCGAGCAGCTTGATGCCGTCAGCAGTCCCCCAGACCACCTGCTGTTTACCCAGACGGAGATTCCAGTCTGATACGGAAACATCAGCATACAGCTCACGCAGCCAGTCGTTCTGTGTGTAGCTTTCATGACACTGGTAACTACTGTTTACGCCTGCGGAATCACAGACGATGTTCAGATCCATGTGCCAGCTTGCATCGTCACCGATAAGACCATTGATGAAGAACCGCGCGGAGTTCTCGAACTTCATGATGTCGCCCGCACCGTGATGGCGATCGTCCAGCATGCTTCGCGCTTCACCGGTCATCTGACCGTCATTCAGGTAGACCGCGGTTTCATTTTTCAGGAAGCCATTGACCTCGATGTCTTCAAAGAAACTGGCATTTGCCGAAGCCGGCAGTGCCATGGCAGCAGCAACTGCCAGATAAAGGGATGAACGTTTATACATTTTACTCTCTCCGAAATCAGGCGCGGCCGGTACAGGCAGGCCACACCACTGGATATATTGCCCCGGACCCCCGAAACAACCGGGAATCCAGGCTTGTTTTCTGATTAACGCTTGATCTTCCGCAGTGTCTGCTCGGACCAGAGTTTGTTGGCGAAATCTCCATTGGCAACGCTCACCCCTTCGGGGATAACCGCCCAGGTTTCATGGCCTGTAGCCAGCGTCTTGCCATACCAGTAACCCCAGAACTGGGCACGGGGATCATCAAGCGGTGCATCAACCCAGTTGCGGTCGATGACCTTGATCTTGTTTCCACCCTTGAAGTATTCGGTGCGGTAATCGGCAAAGGTCTTGGCATCCACGTAACTGATGCGATAGTCGTACCACCAGTTCTTGAACTTGGTGGTGCTCTTCAGCTTATAGACTTCCTTGCCCTTGTGCTCGCAGGCAGCTGCAGGCAGGTTGCGCGTGTAGCGGCCACGCTGATTCTCGGGAATATCGATGGCACCCAGGCAGTCATTGAAGGTTTCTTTGCCCTGCAGCTCATGGGTTTCGTGAATCGGTTTACGCAAGGTTACATCACCAAAGGTGAAGTCACTGCCCCCCCAGGCATCATCATGCGCAGGCTGGGCAAAACGACGGATCTTGCGCAACGCCGGCAGCCAGATCATGTAGGACTGGGACTTGGCATCATCGACATAGTCGGTGATCAGCATGCCCGTGCCCCGCAACTTGCCTGAACGGAAAATTGCCAGGTCTTTTGCCTGGATAACACCGTCGTCGTAATTGTTGTTCAGGAAGCGTTCGAGGGTGATGGTAGTGGGTTTCTCGCCTTTCCCCTTGAGTATGAGGGTAGTAATCTTCTTGCCTTTCTTGGTGATGGCGTAGTTTTTCATGGCATAGAAATGGTTTACGAAATACACCTGATTGGCAACCTGCTCTGCAGTCAGATCTCCGGAGGGATAAGGCAAGTCCTTTGGTGTGCCGGCCACTGCGGTCAGGCTGGTAGCCATCAGCGCAGCGGCGACAGAGGCAACGATTTTTTTCTTAATCATCAATTCAGTTCCTACGACTAGAGTTTAGAGTAAGCAACATTGTTCCACCGTATATTTTCGGGTGAAATAAAGTTGCTATTTTGTTCATACTGCCCGTTAGAGCTTGTTCTATACGCTGATTGCTGCATCCTGC
>NZ_JBHNMF010000056.1:0-12334 GCF_048562965.1 Thiolapillus sp.
GCTTTGGATGAGAATTTTGCCAGGGTTTGCCCCAAACCCGGCAATCCCCCCGGAAATTCTCTGGTCACTGTGCTGCTGCGCATGGTGGCTTGAATAATTTCTGGGAAACTTCAGTCCGTTAGCACTTTTCCTTGAACTTGGTATAATCAGCCTTTCGGCCGCAGCAAAGCTGTACGGCCAATACTGAATTTTGGAGTAATACATGGCCTGGAATGAACCGGGTGGCAATGATCAGGATCCCTGGAGCGGGAAGGATCAGGGGCCACCAGACCTTGACGAAGTCGTAAAGAAACTGCAGGAAAAGGTGGGCGGCCTGTTTGGCGGCAAACGCGGTGGCGGTTCCCCCATTGGCGGGGGCAGCGGCAAAGGCGGCAGCAAGCTGGTTGTTGTTCTGATTGTTGTAGTGGCTATTGTCCTGCTGGGCATGAAAAGCTTTTATATCGTGCAGCCGGCCGAACGCGCCGTGGTGCAGCGGCTGGGCGCCTATCATTCCGTGACCACGCCGGGACCCCATTTCCTCATACCTTTCGTCGACAATAAAACCATTATCAACGTCGACCAGGTCAACAAGTTCGGGCATCGCGCCCAGATGCTGACCAAGGATGAAAACATCGTCGATGTGACCCTGACGGTGCAGTACCGTGTCCAGGACGCGGCGGACTTCCTGTTCCAGGATGCCGACCCGGTAAAGACCATCTACAGCGCCGTGGAATCGGCATTGCGGGAAGTCACCGGCAAAAGCACACTGGACGAGATCATTACCCAGAACCGCAGCGCCGTTGCGGCCATGGTGAAACAGAATACCCAGGCATTGCTGAAGACCTACCGTACCGGCCTTGTTGTCACCAATGTCAACATCCAGGACGCCAATCCGCCGGAAGAAGTGAAAGAGGCCTTTGATGATGCCACCCGTGCCATGGCAGACAAGGAGCGGGTACAGAACCAGGCGGATGCCTACGCAAATGATATCGTGCCCCGTGCCCGGGGTGCGGCGGCCCGCCAGGTGGAAGATGCCAAGGCAGAAGCTTTCAAGGTGGTGTCTGAGGCCAAAGGTGAAACCAAGCGTTTCCTGGCCCTGCTGAACGAGTATCAGAAGGCGCCGAAAGTAACGCGGAAGCGCCTCTATCTGGAAACCATGCAGGAGGTGCTGGCGGAAACAGGCAAGGTTCTGCTCGACGTCAAGGAAGGCAGCAATACCATGACCTATCTTCCTCTGGACCGCCTGATGAATCAGCCGAAAATGGCGCCCGCAGCTGCGGTCCAACTGCCCGGTTATGAAAGTCTGGAAGCTGAATCCAAGACCCGTAAACTGAAAGATGCCCAGCGCCGCCGCAGCGAAGTGGCGGCTGACAGGGAACGTGCCAGGAGGAACCGCTGATGAACTCTCCAAAGACAATGATCGCGGCTGTTGTTGCCGTGGTGCTGATAATACTGGGGTCTGCATCGCTGTTCGTAGTGCAGGAGAACGAGGTGGCCCTGCTGTTGCGCCTGGGTAAGATCGTCGATTCCGACTTCAAGCCGGGTCTGCACGTGAAAATGCCCGTGATCCAGACGGTAGAGCGTTTCGACAAGCGCCTGCAGACCCTCGATGCCAAGCCGGAGCATTTTCTCACCAGCGAAAAGAAATTCGTGGTGGTGGATTCCTACATCAAATGGCGTATCGATGACACGGCGCAATATTACCGGTCTACCAAGGGCAGCATGATGACCACTTCCCGCCTGCTGGGTGAGCGTATCAATGCTGCATTGCGGGATGAGTTCGGCAAACGCACCATCTCCGAGGTGATCTCCGGTGAGCGTACCCAGATCATGGATGAGCTTACCCGCAAGGCGGACGAGAGTTCCAGTGACCTGGGTGTGGAGATCGTGGATGTGCGCATCAAACGCATCGACTTCCCGCCCGAGATCAGCAACCGGGTCTATGAACGCATGCGTACCGAGCGGGAGCGCGTGGCACGGGAACTGCGCGCCCAGGGGGCGGAAGCGGCAGAGCGTATCCGCGCCGACGCAGATCGCCAAAAGACCGAGATCATCGCCAATGCCTATCGGGAATCGGAAGAGATCCGCGGCAAGGGCGATGCTGAAGCGGCAGGTATTTATGCCAAGGCTTTTTCACAGGATGCCGAGTTTTACGATTTCTGGCGCAGCCTGAAAGCTTACCGCAACGTGTTTTCCCGCGGGGGCAGCATGATGGTGCTGGACCCGGCATCGCCGTTCTTCCGTTATTTTCGTGACGGGGCTGGCGAATAGGCGTCAACTTTGGGAAAATGACTGATTCAGCCGGGGCATGCCCCGGCTTTTTCGGGTAAGTGCCCGAACCGGACGGGAGTCAAAGATGGCGTGGCAGGACTTTTTGGCAGCACTGGCGCTGATGCTGGTTTTCGAAGGTATATTGCCTTTCCTGAATCCCGGACGCTTTCGCAACATGCTGCGCATGTTGAATGAAATGGATGACAGGCTGGTGCGCCGTATTGGCCTGGTCAGCATGATTGCGGGGCTGGGATTGCTGTATCTGGTGAGATGATCCGGCAAGCCGGATTGCGCACCGCCACCAACTGACACTGAATCGAGAATGCTGAATTCACACAAACACTGGCTGTTACCCGAAGGCATAGATGAACTGTTGCCGGATCAGGCAAGACGCCTGGAAACCCTGCGGCGGCGTCTGCTGGACCAGTTCGGCAGCTGGGGCTATCAGCTGGTCATCACCCCCTTCATCGAATACCTGGATTCCCTGCTTACCGGTGCAGGCAAGGACCTGGAACGCCAGACCTTCAAGATGACCGACCAGATCAGCGGACGCCTGCTGGGTATACGTGCGGATATCACGCCCCAGGCGGCCCGTATTGATGCCCACCAGCTGTGCTGTGACGAACCCAACCGCCTGTGCTACATCGGCAGCGTGTTCCGTACCCGCAGTGACGGCTTTTCCGCCAGCCGCAGCCCGCTGCAGATCGGCGCGGAGCTGTACGGTCATGCCGGGGTGGAGAGTGATGTCGAAATCCTCTGCCTGATGATGGCGACCCTGGAAACCGCCGGGGTGGAGAATGTCTTCCTGGATCTGGGCCATGTGGGGGTCTTCCGTGGGCTGTCCCGCCAGGCGGAGCTGGACAAAATACAGGAAAATGCACTTTTTGCAGCACTGCAGCGCAAGGCCGTACCCGAGATCCGTGCCCTGGTGGACAGCTTTGGCCTGGATCCGTCTCTGGCGCAGATGTTCATCGAACTGGCCGGACTCAACGGCAAGTCCGATGTGCTGGACCGGGCCAGGGAAAAACTCTCTGCCGCCAGTGACGAAGTGAAACAGGCCGTCGATGCGGTGGAACAGGCAGGCCAGCTGCTGCAGGCCTGTCTTCCCGATCTGCCCGTGCACTATGACCTGGCGGAATTGCGCGCCTACCAGTACCAGACGGGCCTGGTGTTTGCCGCTTTCGTTCCCGGTTCGGGCAAGGAGATCGCCAGGGGCGGGCGTTATGATCACATCGGCGAAAAATTTGGCCGTGCCCGGCCGGCCACGGGCTTCAGTGCTGATCTGAAGAACCTGATGCGTTTAGGACGAGCGCCTGAGCCGGTGGAAAATGACAGGATCTATGCGCCCTGGCAAACGGATGCCGAGCTGGACCAGGCGATCAGGACCTTGAGGGAACAGGGAAAAACCGTGGTGCGGGAGCTGCCCGGACAAACCGGCGACGCACAGAGCATGGGGTGCAGCCATGTACTGGTCAGACAGACTGACGGCTGGCAGGTGCAGGCTCTGGGCAACCAGTAAGATGAGATTAGCGTGCCGGCGTTTGTGCCGGTGTTACAAAACCTAGCGAGAAGAATCAGATGGGCAAGAACGTAGTAGTAATTGGTACCCAATGGGGTGATGAGGGCAAGGGCAAGATCGTCGATCTGCTCACCGAAAAGGCTGAGGCCGTAGTCCGTTTTCAGGGTGGTCACAATGCCGGCCATACGCTGGTGATCGATGGCAAGGAAACTGTCCTGCACCTGATTCCTTCGGGCGTCCTGCGTGAAGGTGTGCGCTGCCTCATCGGCAATGGTGTGGTGCTGTCACCCGAAGCACTGCTGAAGGAGCTGGAAGAGCTTGAAGAGACAGGGGTGGATGCCCGCTCCCGCATCGGAATCAGCGAATCCTGTACCCTGATTCTTCCCTATCACATTGCCCTGGACCAGGCGCGCGAGATCGCACGTGGTAAAAAAGCCATCGGCACTACCGGGCGTGGTATCGGCCCTGCTTACGAAGACAAGGTGTCACGCCGGGGCATCCGCCTCGGAGAGATGATGGATGAAGGGCATTTCAGGGAACGCCTCCGGGAAGTGATGGAATACCACAACTTTGCCCTGGAGCATTATTTCAAGCAGCCTGTTGTGGATTACAGCGAAGTGCTGGAGCAGGGCCTGGCCCAGGCAGATGCCCTGCGCGATCTGGTGGAAGACATTCCCGGCACGCTGCATCGCATGCGCCGGGAAGGCAAGAGTGTCATGTACGAAGGCGCCCAGGGCGCGCTGCTGGACATCGATCACGGCACCTATCCCTATGTGACCTCTTCGACCACCACCGCCGGTGGTGCAGCCGCGGGCACCGGAACCGGCCCCCGTGAGCTGGACTATATCGTAGGTATCGTCAAGACCTATACGACCCGCGTGGGCGCCGGACCTTTCCCGACAGAACTGTTCGATGAAGACGGTCCGGGAAACTACATGGGTGTGAAAGGACATGAATTCGGCGCCACCACCGGGCGCAAGCGCCGCTGTGGCTGGCTGGACACCGTTTCACTGCGACGGTCCCTGGCAATCAACAGCGTCACCGGCATGTGCATCACCAAGCTGGATGTGCTGGATGGTCTGGAAAAGCTGAAGATCTGTGTGGCCTATGATTTCGATGGCGAACAGGTGGATATCCCTCCTGCTGGCGCGGATGCTTTCGAGCGCTGCAAGCCCGTGTATATCGAAATGCCGGGATGGACAGGCAGCACCCGTGGCGCAAACAGTTTCGGGGAATTGCCGGAGAACGCCCAGGCCTACCTGAAGAAGGTCGAGGAGCTGTGCGAGACGCCCATCCATATCATCTCCACCGGGCCGGACAGGGAAGAGACGCTGGTGCTGCAGCATCCCTTTGACTGATAGTCTGAAGCCTGTCGAACTGCCGGATCCGGTACGGTATCGCTGTTTCGTGCAAGGATACTGAATGCCTCCCGCCAAGAAGAAACCGGTGCGTAAAAAGAACGCTGCCGTGCGCAAGAAGGTGGTCAGGCGCAAACGCAAGCCGGCCAGCAAGAAAAGCGCCAGGCGGGGTTTCCCCTGGCTGAAGTGGCTGCTGGGGCTGACCCTGCTTGCCATGCTGGTGGTGGGCGGCTATTCCCTGTATTTGTCCCAGGTCGTTCGTATCAAGTTCGAAGGCAAGCGCTGGGCCATACCTGCACGGGTGTATGCCAGTCCCCTGGAACTCTACGTGGGCGCGAACCTCACTACCGAGCGCCTGCAGGCGGAGCTGCGGGCTCTGGGTTACCGCAAGGTTAAAAAGGTGGGTTCCGTCGCCCAGTGGAGCCGTTCCGGCTCGCACTTCGTCTTTCAGACCCGGGATTTCCTTTTCTGGGATGGCATGGAACCTTCCCGCAGGGTCAGCCTGCGTATCGGTGGCAGTACGGTTGCCGCCCTGAAGGATGCGGCAAGCGGCAAGTCACTGGACGTGCTGCGCCTGGAGCCGCCGGAGATTGGCAGCATCTACCCGTCCCACAAAGAGGACCGGGTACTGGTGCGTCGTGATGAACTGCCGGATCATCTGGTTGCGGCGTTGCTGGCCGCCGAAGACCGTGATTACTTCCATCATCACGGCATCAACCTCTACAGTATTGCCCGGGCGCTCATGGCCAATGTCAGGGCAGGGCGTACCGTACAGGGTGGCAGCACCCTGACACAGCAGCTGGTGAAGAACTTCTTCCTGACGCCGGAACGCAGCCTGTGGCGCAAGGCTAATGAAGCACTGATGGCCATTATCCTGGATGCCCGCTACGGGAAGGATGAGATCCTGGAAGCCTATGCCAACGAGGTATTCCTCGGGCAGGATGGTGACCGCGCCATCCACGGCTTCGGTCTGGCGGCGTACTATTATTTCAACCGCCCTCTCAATGAGCTGAATCTGGCTGAGACAGCCTTGCTGGTGGGGCTGCTCAAGGGTGCATCCTACTACAATCCCCGCAAGCATCCCGAGCGCGCCCTGCAGCGCCGCAACCTGGTGCTGCAGCTCATGGTGGATCAGGGCTTCATCGATCAGAAAACGGCAGACAAGGCCATGAAACAGCCCCTGGGTGTGGGCAAGAAGGGCCGTTTGAGCAATGCCCGGCATCCGGCTTTCATCGACCTAGTGCGCCGCCAGCTGCAGCGTGACTACCAGGAGGAGGATCTGACCTCCGAGGGACTGCGCATTTTCACCACCCTGGATCCCTGGGCGCAACAGCTGCTGGACAAGCAGATCAGCAGTGGTTTGAGCAGCCTGGAAAAACACCGCAAGCTGCCAGCGGGTACCCTGCAGGCGGCCATGGTGCTGGTCTCGCCCCAGGGCGGCGAGATCCGCGCCCTCAGTGGCGGACGGGAAGCGGGCTACGCGGGTTTCAATCGTGCGCTGGATGCCGTGCGTCCCATCGGTTCCCTGATCAAGCCGGTGATCTATCTGCTGGCTCTGTCCCATCCCGATGACTATTCCCTGGTGACCCTGCTGGAGGATGAGCCGGTGCACCTCAAGGATGCTAGAGGCAGGGTATGGTCGCCGAAGAACTACGACAAGAAGGCTCATGGCCTGGTGCCCCTGCATCGGGCGCTGGCCAAGTCCTACAACCTGGCGACGGTGCACCTGGGCCTTGCCCTGGGGGTAAGAAATGTCGTTTCCCTGCTGCACAGTCTGGGTGTGCAGCGTGAACTCAGCCCGCTGCCTTCCCTGTTGCTGGGTGCCGTGTCCCTGTCGCCCCTGGAAGTGGCCCAGTTCTACCAGGTCTTTGCCGCCGCTGGTTTCCGCTCGCCACTGCGCGCCATACGTGAGATCGTCGATGCCCAGGGCCAGCCTTTGCAGCGCTATCCGCTGGAGGTTGCCCAGGTGGCAGAGCCGGGTCCGGTGTACCTCCTCGATCGCAACCTGGTGGAAGTCATGCGCGCCGGCACCGGCAGAGGCATACGGCGCTATCTGCCTGAATCTCTGGAAGTGGCAGGCAAGACCGGCACCACCGATGAACTGCGCGACAGCTGGTTTGCCGGGTTCAGCGGTGACTGGCTGGCTGTGGCCTGGGTTGGACGTGATGACAACAAACCTGCCGGCCTGACCGGTTCCTCCGGTGCGCTGGTCCTGTGGGGCCGGGTAATGAAAGCCCTGAAACCTCAGCCCCTGGGCCTGTTGTCTCCCGAGGATATCGTCTATATCTGGGTCGATCCGCAAACCGGCTATCTCAGTGCCGATTATTGCGAAGGAGCAATAGCCATGCCTTTCATTCGTGGTTCGGAGCCGCAGCTGCGTTCGGATTGCCTGGGTGAAGAACGTCCCGGCGGCAGTTTCTTCGAGCGGCTGTTTGATTGAGTCGTCACAGGTATTTGTCTGTTTGCTGCCGTTCTGATACGGATCTGCTGATCCTCTTGCCAGGTGGAAGCAGGGCAAACCCCTGAGCATTGCCTGTGTTGTCGCCGGGTGAACAGCTGCTCCCTTGAATCGGAAGCCACCTGCCCTCATGTTTCTGTCATTCACAGTAGAGGGTAAAGGGATGAATATCCGGTTTTCATACACAAAAATCGACAAGAACGAGAAGCGTTCACTTAAGGAACACGTCAGGGAGGCGAACACTGCACTACAGGAAATGCTGGGCAGTTTTGACAGCGATGCCGTGCGTCTGGAAGGTGCTGTAGCGCGTCATGGCAACAAGCCCCTGTATCGGACGCGGCTCAAGCTGCTTCTTCCGGGCAAGACCCTGGTGGCTCTGGAAGAAGCCGATGACGGCGCCGCCGCGATACGCCAGGCTTTTGCAGAGCTTCGCCGCTAGGTCGACCGCTTCAAGCATTTGTCAAGAAACGATCACCTCTGGAAGCGCCCCAGGCGCCGCGCTCAGTTGAACAGTTTGCTGACCGGAGACGCCAGCAGTGACGGAGAGCAGCGCAAGCTCTACGTGGAGCTGGTGCAGCCTCATCTGTCAGGGCTCTACCAGTTTATCCGCCGGGAGCTCGCTTACCGTCAGGCTGTGGGTGATCTGTCACCCACGGATATACGCGCAGAAGAGATACTGGATGCAGCCATCGCCAGGGGTTTTGATGCGTTCAGAGACAAGCCCCGGCATCTGGAAATCCTGCCCTGGCTGACCGGGCTGGCTCTGGATATTCTCCAGGAGGAGGTCCAGGCGCACCGGATTCGAGAACGCCGTGTGTCCACGGAGGATTTCGCCCCCGATGATGCTATGGATGTCAGTGATGATGAAGATACACAGATATACGAGTTCTACCAGCCGGACGAAGTGATCCGCATGGAGGACATCATTCCCGACCCGGAAAGTGATGATCCGGAAGAAGCGGAAGTCCTGCGTGAAAGGAGCTTGCTGATTCATCGGGCGCTGGCCTATCTGCCTCCCACATGGCGTCAGGCTCTCTTGCTCGCGGATGTTCATGGCATGAGAGAATCCGAGGTGGCAGATATCCTTGGGCAGACATCCGAGCAGTTGCAGCGCCTGAGGAACTGTGCAGAATTCTTCATGCGTGACTGGCTGAGCCAGTACTTGAGCGGGGAAGAACTTATACCGGAGCAGGCCAACACTGCAGACCTGCTGGGATCACCCTTGCGGGAAGCGCTCCCGGATGAACTGCGGGCTGAGATCCTGGAAAAGATCATGCCGCTTGAGTGAAACGGCCCGGGAAAAGGGAGAAAGGGTTCCCTGTATTCAGCCTGTCTTCAAACAAGAGCAGGGTTCCGTTTTTCCCTTACAACATGTATTCGGCATATGTTGCCACTGTACTGCAATCAATCGCCGGTTGCACAGCTCATCATGGCTGAACATGACATATTTGGTCGGCGGGTTAATAGTATCCTGCAGTGGAGTGGTTCATGCGGGTGGAAGGGGAAGGGATAGGTGCAGCTGTCCAAGCACGGCAGCTGCCAGGAAACCTGGATTTGTCCGCCAGGAGCTGGCATTTGGCATCGGCACCTTCCATACTGCCCGGGTTTCCAGCAACTGCGGAACCTGTAACAAACACGATGCATGGCGGCGGCAGGAAGAGTATGTCCTTTCTCTATCAATGAGGAGCGCTCCGCCGGCAGTTTCCCTCCGTGGTCGGAAAAACTTGGTAGGATAGGGCTATTGCCGTTCAATATGTAAATGTCCATGTATTATCGAATTGTCAGCCTGCTTTTATTAACCCGGCAACCAAATATATCGTCCTCAGCCACCCTTACTGCGTTGGTGGCAAGGCATCAACGCGCCGCTGTAGCCATTCTACAGCAAGTGCTGATAACGCCGTCCACCAGCGCAGTAAGGGTGGCCTTTCATTTTATTATCAATTTGTTAGGTGCTTCAAACAGGACGCGTATCGGTGTTGCGGCTTTTGACAAGGGCTTGCCATTGCCTGCAAGCCGCGCCTTGATACGCGTCCTGTTTGAAGCACTGAGGGCGACATATTTGGTCGCCGGGTTAATATTTGTCGGTTTTCTGGCCGGCTGTGCCACCACGCCCATGCCCGGCCGGAGCGGGCCGGTGAGCAATGTGCCAGCCGAAAGCCGGGTGCCACCACCCCGGAGAAATGGACGCTACCAGCCCCCGGAGGTGACCGCCTATCGCGAGCCGGCAACACCAAAATACAGCCGTCCCGAACCGGCCAGGGCCGTGCAGGCGCTGAGCCGGCGGGCAGAGGATCAGCGAGCTTCCGGTCAGCTGGTGGCGGCTGCCGCCAGCCTTGAGCGGGCACTGCGTATCGAACCGAAAAATGCTGTCTTGTGGAATCGTCTGGCCCACGTGAGATATGAACAGAAGCAGTACGCCCTGGCGTCCAGCCTGGCCGCCAAATCCAATGCTTTTGCTGGACAGGATCAGGCTCTGCGTGCCGACAACAACAAGTTGATCAGCCGCTCGCGCTGATGATCGATGTCGAAGGGGTACTCGGTCCCCGGGGCGTGCTTTCCGAGGTTCTGCCGGGGTTTTCTTGGCGTTCCCAGCAGCAGGAAATGGGTGATGCCGTCGCCCATTGCATCGAAAGCGGTGGCCGCCTGATCGCTGAAGCCGGTACGGGAACCGGCAAGACTTTCGCCTACCTGGTGCCGGCGCTGCTGTCGGGCGCCAAGGTGATCATCTCCACGGGCACCAAGAACCTCCAGGATCAGCTGTTCATCAAGGATCTGCCCCTGCTGCGGGAGGCCATGTCCAGTCCCGCTAGCATATCCCTGCTGAAAGGGCGGGCCAATTACCTGTGTGTACACCGCATGGAAAATGCCCTGCTGGATGCGCGGGGGCACCGGCGGGAAGTGGCGCGCCATCTGCGTCAGGTGCAGGGCTGGTCCATCGCCACCCGCAGTGGTGATATCGCCGAGCTGACCAGCCTTCCCGAGGATTCACCCGTCTGGCCTCTGATCACCTCCACCGGCGACAATTGCCTGGGCAGTGAATGCCCGTCTTTCAGCAAGTGTCACCTGGTGGAAGCCCGCAAGCGTGCCCAGGAAGCGGATATCGTGGTCATCAACCATCATCTGCTGTGTGCGGATTTCTCTATCAAGGACGAAGGCTTTGGCGAGCTGCTGCCGGTTGCGGATGCCTACATCATCGACGAGGCCCACCAGCTGCCCGACGTGGCCAGCAATTTCTTTGGGATTTCGGTGGGCACCCGGCAGTTTCTGGACCTGTGCCGGGATACCCGGGCGGAGTATGTGCGCGAGGCGGGAGACCTGCCGAAAATCCTTGAGCAGATCGATCATCTGGAAAAGGCTGCGCGGGATTTTCGCCTGGCTTTCGGAAGGGATGGTCATCGCGGCACCTGGGATGAGGTGGCGGGCAATGCGGGTGTGCAGAACGGTCTGGAATATCTGCAAAAGGAACTCGAAGGTCTGCGGGGAATGCTCAAGAGCATCGAAGGGCGGGGCAAAGGCCTGGACAGCTGTCTGACCCGCGCCCAGGCTTTGGGAACGGAACTGATGCAGATTGTCAGCGCTGGGGCTGCTGAAGAACAGGTGCGCTGGTTCGAGGTGCACGCTCACAGTGTGCGGCTCAATAGTACGCCGCTGGACGTGGCCGGGCTGTTTCAGGGGCAGATGGCCTGCCATCCCGCGGCCTGGATATTCACCTCCGCCACCCTGGCGGTGGGAGAGAGTTTCGCCCATTTCCAGCAGCAGCTGGGGCTGGACAAAGCGGACACCCGTTGCTGGGGCAGTCCTTTCGACTATTCAGAACAGGCGTTGTGGTTCGTGCCCAAAGGCCTACCGGAACCCAGTGTACCGAACTACACCGACAAGGTGATGGAGCTGGCCCTGCCCATGCTGCAGGCCAGCCGTGGGCGGGCCTTCCTGCTTTTTACCAGTTACCGGGCCCTGCATCTGGCAGCGGACTGGCTGAAAGACAGGCTGGACTACCTGCTGCTGGTGCAGGGCAGTGCGCCCAAGGCGGAACTGCTGAAGCAGTTTGTTGAGCATGGCAATGCCGTGTTGCTGGGAACGTCTAGCTTCTGGGAAGGGGTGGACGTGCGGGGCGAAGCCCTGTCCCTGGTGATCATCGACAAGCTGCCCTTTGCTTCGCCGGGAGATCCGGTGCTCAAGGCGCGCCTGGATGCCATGCGCAAGGCCGGTGGCAACCCTTTCATGGAATACCAGGTGCCCCAGGCGGCCATTGCGCTCAAACAGGGCGCGGGGCGGTTGATCCGTGATGTGACCGACAGGGGCGTGCTGGTGCTCTGTGACCCGCGCCTGCTGCGCAAGCACTACGGACATACCTTTCTGGATGCGATGCCGCCTTTTGCGCGTACCCGGGAACTGACGGTTGCCTTGGATTTTCTGCAGGGCGGATAACGCCAGCTCCCACAATCCTGGCTTGATCAGCTGCTTTTTTGATTTGCCTGAATCGAAACCACTTGTATGTTTCGGTAAGCAGAAATATGGGAATGGCCAGGGAAAAGATCATTCCCCAGTCTTTCCATCCTAGTGGGACAGTGTGCAGGGCTTGCTGCAGGAAGGGAAGCTTACGATGTCAGCCATGACCATGCTGTACAAAAAACGTAACTACTCACCCCTATCAGCATAGAGCTGTCCCGAAAAGGCCATTTGAATGGCGACCAGCGGATTGTATCCCTGATTTGCCATGGTCTGCAGGTAACTGGAGATGCGGCAATA
>NZ_JBHNMF010000057.1:0-4477 GCF_048562965.1 Thiolapillus sp.
AGGTTTTGCGTGAGCCAGTCGTTCAATATCTGGCGGGTTCGGAACAAAGGATAGCTCCTTTTTGGAATATAATCACATGGTACCCGACAATAAGTGCATTTGACTGATTATAGCTGCTGTCAGCAGGCTCAACCGGCAATCGGTCTCTGATTGATCAAAAAAGGGTGATGGTGTTGAGGTGAAGTAGTTCCCCGGAAGGACTCAGGCTGCTGGATAGATACCACCCAGAACAACGGGGCGGCAAGCCCCGGTAACATCAGGGATATTGCCGGGTTTGTGCTGCAGTGTCTGCCTGGCAAGCCAGGCAAAGGCCATGGCTTCCACCCAGTCGGGATCGACCGGTTTTTCGTTCCGGCTTGTAGGCTGAACGGGGATGTCTCTCATCTGCTGGGACAAATCGTCCATCAGTCTGGCATTGTGGCTGCCGCCCCCACAGACCAGGACTTCCTGGGTGTCTTCTGCCCATCGCAATATGGCGCGGGCGATGCTTTGGCAGGTTAGCTGCAACAGGGTGGCCTGGATATCCTCAGGTGCAGCTGTCGGGAAACCCTGCAGTTTTTTGCGGAGCCAGGACTCCGAAAAATACTCCGTGCCAGTGCTCTTGGGAGGATTCAGGGAAAAATACGCATCATTGAGAAAATGCTGTAACAGGGGTTCAATGACCTGGCCGGATGCCGCCCATCTGCCACCTTCGTCGAAGCGCAGCCCCTGGTGATGCTGAATCCAGCGATCCATCAGGCAATTGCCAGGTCCTGTATCGAAACCGCCGGTGACATCACCGGCGGCGGGAAGAACGGTGATATTGGCAATGCCGCCGATATTCAGAATAACGCGATTGCGTCGGGCGTGCCGGAACAGCGCCTGGTGGAAGGCCGGTACCAGTGGGGCGCCCTGTCCCCCGGCGGCCATGTCCCTGCGGCGGAAATCGGCAACAACCGTGATGCCGGTTCGTTCTGCAAGGGTATTGGGGTCGCCGATCTGCATACTGAAAGGCGCGGGGGGGTGGGGATGATGGAACAGGGTTTGTCCATGGCTTCCTATGGCGGTGATGCGAGTGGCTGCCATTTCGGCCTCAGTGAGCAGATGCCGGGTTGCCCCGGCGAAAAGTTCACCACAAAGTACGTCGAGCTGTCCCAGTTCCCTCAGATCGACCGGGTTGTCACCGGTGGCTGCAGCAAGGCGCGATGTCAGCTCTGCTGGCCAGGAATGGGAAAGGCTGTGAATGAGTCGAAAGGAGTCCTGTTTGATTTGCACCAGCGCGGCATCGATGCCGTCCATGCTGGTACCGGACATCAGGCCGATGAAATAGCCATCAGTGCTCAATGTGCTGAAGCCACCATGGTCCTGGCGCGAAGTTCATCCAGCTGTGCCATCAGAGGCGCGGTACTTTTTTTGAACCTTGCCTGCTCGCGTTTTGGCAACCGGATGGTTTTGGGGAGCTTGATGGTGAGTGGATTCTGGTGTTTGCCGTGAACCCGGAATTCATAGTGCAGATGTGGGCCCGTCGCCAGGCCTGTGCTGCCCACATAGCCGATGATCTGCCCCTGTTTGACGGCCTTGCCGTTCTTCAGTCCTTTGGCAAAGCGGGAAAGATGTCCGTATACCGTAGTGTACTTGCCACCATGGCGAAGAAAGATAACGTTTCCGTAGCCGCCTTTATTGCCGCGGAAAACCACTTTGCCGTTGCCGGTGGCTTTGACGGGAGTCCCTCTGGGGGCGGCATAGTCCACACCCTTGTGTGAGCGCCAGCGCTTCAGAACGGGATGCCAGCGTTTGCGGGTAAAGCGCGAGCTGATGCGGCTGAATTTGACCGGTGTACGAATGAAGGCGCGGCGTTTGGCATTGCCTTCGGTATCGTAGTATGAGGTGTCGCCCTCCTTGTCGGTATAGCGTACCGCTTTGTAGAGGTTGCCGCGATTGATGAATTCGGCAGCCAGTATGGGGCCGTTCCTCAGTTTTTCGCCGTCCAGGTACTGTTCTTCATAGATCACGTGAAACTGATCGCCTTCACGAAGTTCCAGCGCGAAATCGATGTCCCAGCCGAATATCTGAGCCAGCTCCATGATCTGTGCATCGGTCAGCCCCGCCTTGTGGCCATCGACGAACAGAGAAGATTCGATAATTCCTGTCGCGGTGGCATAGTGTTTTTCAACCGGTCGGGTTATTTCCCGGGAACCGAAGCTGTCATCGTTGCGCCTGATCTCAAGGCTGGAGATGCGGCTGCGTTCGAGAACAAGCTGCTGCAGCGTGTCATTTTCGTCGAAAACGAAATGCAGTTTCTGGCCGGGATGAATGCGGGCCAGGCCTTTTGCTTCCTTGCTGCTGGTGACGATCCTGTGCAGCAACGTGGGAGACAGTCCCTGCTTTTTGAAGATGGAGGCAAGTGTTTCGCCTTTTCCCACTGTATGCTCCACCTTGCGGAAGTTGTTCTCGGTCGTTGGCGTGACGGGAGTGGATGAGGGTTCAGATTGGGTGAGGAGCGCTTGCGGGAGTTCTTCTGTTTGTTGTTGTGGTTTTTCAGTGCTCGCTGAGGCAGTGGCTGCTTCGGGAGCCGGGATCTCTGCGGCTGGCTTTTCTTCCGATGCTTTTGCTTCGAGCTTTGTGGGTTCCCCTGGTGGCTGATTTTGTGATTGTGCCGGCAGGGTGTCGTTGACGGGGGGTAGCGGTAGCAGATCACCGTTTTGCTTGTCGCCGCTGTTGTTATTGCCGGAAAAATTGAGGAAATGATCGGCAAGGTAAGCCACTCCACCCACAACAATGATGAGCAGGATCAGCCGGGACAACAGTTGGCGACGGCGGCGTGCGGCCTGCTTGCGGGAATTTAAAATGTAATCTTGCATTGAAGCTCCGGTGAAATGGGTGACTCTTTGCTGCGTCCCTACTATTTGGCAGGCCAATACCTGACCTGGAAATTCCAGATGGTAAATAGACCCGGAATTACCACCGCTGTTCCGTAACAGGCTCGGATTATGCCATGAAAGCAGGCTTTTGTAGTGGCAGAGGCGCAATCAGTAGGGTTCGCGGCCGCGTTTTTTGGTACATTTCTTTTCCTGTATCAATCATTGAGGAGTCCGAACATGCCTTCAGTCGAAGAATCACTGGAGCTGATACGCCGTGGTGCAGATGAAATTCTGCTGGAAAAAGAACTTGTAAAGAAACTGGAGCGTGGCAAGCCCCTGCGGGTAAAGGCGGGTTTCGATCCCACTGCGCCGGATCTGCACTTGGGGCATACCGTCCTCATCAACAAGCTTCGGCAGTTTCAGGATCTGGGCCACGAGGTCATGTTCCTCATCGGTGACTTTACCGGCATGATCGGCGATCCCACGGGCAAGAGCACCACCCGCCCGCCCCTGACCCGGGATCAGGTGTTGGAAAACGCCAGGAGTTACGAAGAGCAGATCTACAAGATCCTCGATCCCGAAAAAATCATGGTACTGTTCAACTCCAGCTGGATGGGTGAGATGAGTGCTGCCGATCTGATTCAGCTGGCGGCAAAGCATACCGTGGCACGGATGCTTGAGCGGGATGATTTCAACAAACGCTACAAGAGCGGGCAGCCCATTGCCATTCACGAATTCCTCTATCCCCTGGTACAGGGATATGACTCGGTTGCCATGAAAGCGGATGTCGAACTGGGCGGCACGGATCAGAAATTCAATCTGCTGGTCGGCAGGCAGCTGCAGGAAGCCTATGGTCAGGAACCCCAGATAGTGCTGACCATGCCCATACTCGAGGGGCTGGACGGTGTGCAGAAAATGTCCAAGTCCCTGAACAATTACATCGGGATCACGGATGCGCCTGAAGAAATGTTTGGCAAGATCATGTCCATTTCCGACGATTTGATGTGGCGGTACTTTGAATTGCTGAGTTTCCGCCCCATGTCAGAAGTGGAAGATTTCCGCGCTCAAATAGAGAAGGGCAGTAATCCACGGGATATCAAGTTTCTGTTGGGCGAGGAAATCGTAGCCCGCTTTCACGATACGAAAGCCGCGGAAAGAGCGAAGCAGGCCTTTATTGATCGTTTTCGCAAAGGGGCGCTACCGGAAGATATGCCGGAAGTGGCGCTCGTTGCAGCTGATGAAAACGGCTTTCCCATTGCCAATGCGCTGAAAGAAGCCGGGCTGGTAAGCAGTACATCAGAGGCCTATCGCATGATCAAGCAGGGTGCAGTGCGCCTGGATGGCGAAAGGGTTGAGGACAGAAACACTATGCTGGAACCAGGCGCTGAGGTCGTGGCCCAGGTCGGAAAACGGCGTTTTGCCCGGTTAAGCATCGCCACCTGAAAAATATTTTCATTCAGGTGTTGACCGGGGTGAATAAGTCCCTATAATGCGCCCTCCCGACACGTTGGCAAACAGCTGAACTCTAGATAGAAACAGGCTGTCAAAAACGGGTAGGGAGCGGTGGTACCCCGGACTGAAAAAGTTTTTCAAAAAGGGGCTTGACGGCAAAAGTAAGCGCCGTATAATACGCCGCC
>NZ_JBHNMF010000057.1:4577-12115 GCF_048562965.1 Thiolapillus sp.
CGCCGTATAATACGCCGCCTCGCAACACAAGATGTTGCGATGATCGCAAACAAACATATTTTATATGTTGACAGGTGATCGGGAAGGCCGCTAAAATTCGCGGTCTTCGCTGAGGGAAACTTCAGCAGCTCTTTAAAAAGTAGATCAGGTAATTTGTGTGGGTGCTCCGTCGTCAGGTCTTGATGGCCAATAAATATCGACGAAGCATCATATTCAATTCCAAATTTTTATATGACGTGTAGTCGAGCAAGGATTTTGTCCCTCCTAAAAGGGACAGTTCAAACTTTAAACTGAAGAGTTTGATCCTGGCTCAGATTGAACGCTGGCGGTATGCTTAACACATGCAAGTCGAACGCGAAAGAGATCTTCGGATCTTGAGTAGAGTGGCGGACGGGTGAGTAACGCGTAGGAATCTGCCTAGTAGTGGGGGATAGCCCGGAGAAATCCGGATTAATACCGCATACGCCCTACGGGGGAAAGATGGCCTCTTCTTGAAAGCTATCACTATTAGATGAGCCTGCGTCGGATTAGCTAGTTGGTGAGGTAATGGCTCACCAAGGCGACGATCCGTAGCTGGTCTGAGAGGACGATCAGCCACACTGGGACTGAGACACGGCCCAGGCTCCTACGGGAGGCAGCAGTGGGGAATATTGGACAATGAGCGAAAGCTTGATCCAGCAATACCGCGTGTGTGAAGAAGGCCTGCGGGTTGTAAAGCACTTTCAGTGGGGAAGAAAAGCTTAAGGTTAATACCCTTGAGTCTTGACGTTACCCACAGAAGAAGCACCGGCTAACTCCGTGCCAGCAGCCGCGGTAATACGGAGGGTGCAAGCGTTAATCGGAATTACTGGGCGTAAAGCGCGCGTAGGCGGTTTAGTCAGTCAGATGTGAAAGCCCCGGGCTCAACCTGGGAACTGCATTTGATACTGCTGAACTAGAGTATGGTAGAGGGAAGTGGAATTCCGGGTGTAGCGGTGAAATGCGTAGATATCCGGAGGAACACCAGTGGCGAAGGCGACTTCCTGGACCAATACTGACGCTGAGGTGCGAAAGCGTGGGTAGCAAACAGGATTAGATACCCTGGTAGTCCACGCCGTAAACGATGTCAACTAGCCGTTGGGCTCATTTAAGGGCTTAGTGGCGCAGCTAACGCGGTAAGTTGACCGCCTGGGGAGTACGGTCGCAAGATTAAAACTCAAAGGAATTGACGGGGGCCCGCACAAGCGGTGGAGCATGTGGTTTAATTCGATGCAACGCGAAGAACCTTACCAGCCCTTGACATCCTGGGAAGGCTTTAGAGATAAAGCTGTGCCTTCGGGAACCCAGTGACAGGTGCTGCATGGCTGTCGTCAGCTCGTGTCGTGAGATGTTGGGTTAAGTCCCGTAACGAGCGCAACCCCTGTCCTTAGTTGCCAGCGAGTAATGTCGGGAACTCTAAGGAGACTGCCGGTGACAAACCGGAGGAAGGTGGGGATGACGTCAAGTCATCATGGCCCTTATGGGCTGGGCTACACACGTGCTACAATGGCCGGTACAGAGGGTTGCCAACCCGCGAGGGGGAGCTAATCCCAGAAAACCGGTCGTAGTCCGGATTGGAGTCTGCAACTCGACTCCATGAAGTCGGAATCGCTAGTAATCGCGAATCAGAATGTCGCGGTGAATACGTTCCCGGGCCTTGTACACACCGCCCGTCACACCATGGGAGTGGGTTGCACCAGAAGTAGCTAGACTAACCTTCGGGAGGTCGGTTACCACGGTGTGATTCATGACTGGGGTGAAGTCGTAACAAGGTAGCCGTAGGGGAACCTGCGGCTGGATCACCTCCTTTATGATAGTCATCTCGGCTTGATGGCGGAGTACCCACACAAGTTACCTGAACTTGCAGACAGCAGGTCTGAACGCAGACCTAAGACACCGCGTTTGGGTCTGTAGCTCAGTTGGTTAGAGCGCACCCCTGATAAGGGTGAGGTCGGTGGTTCAAATCCACCCAGACCCACCAGTTTCCCGCAACTAGGACGAAAAATCCCTCTCGCGTATTGGTTATACGCCACGCGGTCTTCTTCGCCCGATTTGCGAAAAACAGATCATGGGGCCATAGCTCAGCTGGGAGAGCGCCTGCCTTGCACGCAGGAGGTCGGGAGTTCGATCCTCCCTGGCTCCACCATTTTCTGCAAGTACCAAGTAGCCAGCGCTACACGTAGTGTTGACTACTTTGTATTTGTTACAAAGTCTGCTCTTTAACAATTAGGTTTGATCTAGCAATTTCAATAAAAAAATCACTTTTAGTGGTTTTCTCAAGAAATTGAAGTATAGGCGCTGATATCGTCGTGAGACGTTATCAGAAATTATATACAGTTATCATGTTAGTCATATGACTTCAGAGGTTTTGGGGTTATATGGTCAAGTGAATAAGCGCATATGGTGGATGCCTTGGCGGTAGAAGGCGATGAAGGACGTAGTAGCCTGCGATAAGCCTCGGGGAGTCGGCAAACAGACTTTGATCCGGGGATTTCCGAATGGGGAAACCCACCCTTCGGGGTATCCTGTCCTTTTTGGGCAGGAGGCGAACCCAGGGAACTGAAACATCTAAGTACCTGGAGGAAAAGAAATCAATCGAGATTTCCTTAGTAGCGGCGAGCGAACGGGAAACAGCCTTGCAATCTTTAGCATTCGATCTAGTGGAACGGTCTGGAAAGTCCGGCGATACAGGGTGACAGCCCCGTACACGAAAGATCGAATGTGGAACTAAGTTTGCGATGAGTAGGGCGGGGCACGAGAAACCTTGTCTGAACATGGGGGGACCACCCTCCAAGGCTAAATACTCTCTACCGACCGATAGTGAACCAGTACCGTGAGGGAAAGGCGAAAAGAACCCCGTTGAGGGGAGTGAAATAGAACCTGAAACCGTATGCGTACAAGCAGTAGGAGCAGACTTGTTCTGTGACTGCGTACCTTTTGTATAATGGGTCAGCGACTTACTTCTCAGTGGCAAGCTTAACCGTTTAGGGGAGGCGTAGGGAAACCGAGTCTTAATAGGGCGAACAGTCGCTGGGAGTAGACCCGAAACCGGGCGATCTATCCATGGCCAGGGTGAAGGTGGAGTAACATCTACTGGAGGCCCGAACCCACTTATGTTGAAAAATGAGGGGATGAGCTGTGGCTAGGAGTGAAAGGCTAAACAAGCCCGGAGATAGCTGGTTCTCCTCGAAAGCTATTTAGGTAGCGCCTCGTGTCTCACCTCAGGGGGTAGAGCACTGTTTCGGCTAGGGGGTCATCCCGACTTACCAAACCGATGCAAACTCCGAATACCTGAGAGTGCAATCACGGGAGACACACGGCGGGTGCTAACGTCCGTCGTGGAAAGGGAAACAACCCAGACCGCCAGTTAAGGTCCCAAAATCATAGCTCAGTGGGAAACGATGTGGGAAGGCATAGACATCCAGGAGGTTGGCTTAGAAGCAGCCACCCTTTAAAGAAAGCGTAATAGCTCACTGGTCGAGTCGGCCTGCGCGGAAGATTTAACGGGGCTTAAGCTATGTACCGAAACTGCGGATGCATATTTATATGCATGGTAGAGGAGCGTTCTGTAAGCCGTTGAAGGCAAATCGTAAGGTTTGCTGGAGGTATCAGAAGTGCGAATGCTGACATGAGTAACGATAAAGGGGGTGAGAGGCCCCCTCGCCGAAAGCCCAAGGTTTCCTGCGCAACGCTAATCGGCGCAGGGTTAGTCGGCCCCTAAGGCGAGGCAGAAATGCGTAGTCGATGGGAATCAGGCTAATATTCCTGAACTGCTCGTAACTGCGACGGAGGGACGGAGAAGGCTAGGCCAGAACACAGTTGGTTTTGTGTATCCAAGCGTTTAGGCAGATCTCTTAGGTAAATCCGGGAGGTCAATGCTGAGGCGTGATGGCGACAGTGCTACGGCACTGGAGTGGTTGATGCCCTGCTTCCAGGAAAATCTTCTAAGCTTCAGGTTACGAGTAACCGTACTCCAAACCGACACAGGTGGGCAGGATGAGAATTCTAAGGCGCTTGAGAGAACTCTGGTGAAGGAACTAGGCAAAATTGTACCGTAACTTCGGGAGAAGGTACGCCCTTGACGGTGATGAGACTTGCTCTCTGAGCTGTTGGGGGCCGCAGTGAAAAGGTGGCTGCAACTGTTTACTAAAAACACAGCACTCTGCAAACACGAAAGTGGAAGTATAGGGTGTGACGCCTGCCCGGTGCCGGAAGGTTAATTGATGGGGTTAGCACTTGTGCGAAGCTCTTGATCGAAGCCCCGGTAAACGGCGGCCGTAACTATAACGGTCCTAAGGTAGCGAAATTCCTTGTCGGGTAAGTTCCGACCTGCACGAATGGCGTAATGATGGCCACACTGTCTCCACCAGAGACTCAGTGAAATTGAAATTGCGGTTAAGATGCCGTATACCCGCGGCTAGACGGAAAGACCCCGTGCACCTTTACTACAGCTTCACACTGGACTTTGAACCTATCTGTGTAGGATAGGTGGGAGGCTTTGAAGCGGTCACGCCAGTGATCGTGGAGCCAACCTTGAAATACCACCCTGGTATGTTTGAAGTTCTAACCCAGGCGTAACAGCGCCGGGGACAGTGTGTGGTGGGTAGTTTGACTGGGGCGGTCTCCTCCCAAAGAGTAACGGAGGAGCACAATGGTACGCTAAGTACGGTCGGACATCGTACGGTTAGTGCAAAGGCATAAGCGTGCTTGACTGCGAGACGGACATGTCGAGCAGGTGCGAAAGCAGGTCTTAGTGATCCGGTGGCTCTGAGTGGAAGGGCCATCGCTCAACGGATAAAAGGTACGCCGGGGATAACAGGCTGATACCGCCCAAGAGTTCATATCGACGGCGGTGTTTGGCACCTCGATGTCGGCTCATCACATCCTGGGGCTGAAGTCGGTCCCAAGGGTATGGCTGTTCGCCATTTAAAGTGGTACGCGAGCTGGGTTTAGAACGTCGTGAGACAGTTCGGTCCCTATCTGCCGTGGGCGTTTGAGAATTGAGGGAAGCTGCTCCTAGTACGAGAGGACCGGAGTGGACGAACCTCTGGTGTTCCGGTTGTCACGCCAGTGGCATTGCCGGGTAGCTACGTTCGGACAGGATAACCGCTGAAAGCATCTAAGCGGGAAGCCCCTCCCAAGATTAATTCTCACTGGAACTTTAAGTTCCCTGAAGGGCCGTGGAAGACTACCACGTTGATAGGCTGGGTGTGGAAGTGCAGTAATGCATGAAGCTAACCAGTACTAATTGCCCGTGAGGCTTGACCATATAACACCCAAAAGTTTTGGGTTATTGACTGCAATAACACTGTATAAAGTCATCTTTGATGGCCTGTACAACTAGATCAAACCGATTTTAGAGAGACCGGATTCGTCCGGTGTTTCAAACCAGTTTGCCTGGCGGAAATAGAGTACTGGAACCACCTGATCCCATCCCGAACTCAGAAGTGAAACGGTACATCGCCAATGATAGTGTGGGGTTTCCCCATGTGAAAGTAGGACACTGCCAGGCATTTATTCCAAAAGCCCCGATCGCGCAAGAGGTCGGGGCTTTTTCTTTGCTGGAAAAATGCTGTACGGTCTAGTTATCCTTATTCCTTCACCGCCCATGGGTCTTGCTGAAACATATATGACACTACCGTCCGCAGTGTTTTCCCGGCACGCATCGCGCCAGAGGGAAAACAAAATAGGCCTCCGAACGCGGTGTCCAGTCATATGGGAGCTGAGTGTGGAGCAGCAACGAGCTTGCGATGTTGTTGCGTAGTGCTCACCGACCAGGACGGCTGGGGCACGAATAGGTTGTCAAAGGCCGAGACGATTTTGGGGAATTGGATGTCTTAAAATCTACTCTCGGCTGGCATTTCTCCTCCATAAAAAGGGAAGCAGGATGCCAAACAGTTATAAAAAACAATGTGTTGGGAAATATTCCGGGGTAACGTGAACAGCTATTTCGGAAAACCCCGAAAAGTGTTCACCTTGAACCAGAATGATTGTTCACGTTCGTCCGGAATCGGTGTTCACGTTGAACTGGAATGAGTGTTCATCTTAGGCCAGAATATGCACAAGGCACGTATTCGTCCGTCGCAAGCAGGGTTTCAGAGCACAGCAATCAAATCCTGACCGTTCCGTTCATAGGCATAGCTTGTTGCTCAGCTGAAAAACGCTTACGGACAATCGGGTACGGCCGATGTGATGGAGAATATGCTGCCGGATTCAACTGAAAAGGAAGTCCCTTCCTGCCCAATTTGCACATCAGGGGATTCGATATACAACTCACTGTTCTTGATCACCTGACTATTGGTAAGGGTTATGGCAGTCGGTGATTTCAGAAAATGGTAGCTGGAAAAGACCTGTTGATCGATGATTAGCTCAGCGTTATCACAGGTTCCGGTAGCCACGACAATTTCTACGCCTTTGGAGCAGTTGTTGCCTGTTTGTGATTCGCCGGACACCGGGTCAACGCAACTCGCTATCCAATGGTGCCCGTTGGAAAGGTTCTGGGAAACGCTCAGTGATTGCGTAACTTCGACAGATGCAGCAGGTGCCAGGCTGGCTACCTGCTGCGTTTCCGGTGCTTCAGGATTGTTTTGGGTAACATTCGGGGACTCGGCGATAAAATATCGCAGTGTAGTGCCGGCTGCCTCGGCGTCCCCCAGATTGGCAACTGTGGAAACCAGCTTTATATCCTGCCCTGCTGAAATCAGCTGTCGTGCGGTGGTCTTGCTGGTAGCCACAAGATCCGGTCCACGCTGTTTCTCTATTGTGAATGAATAGTAGCCTCCGTTGCCATACTCACCAAAACCTGTATTCCAGTCGGGGTCGTAGGACAGGGGTTCCAACACCAGGTCGTAGTGGCCGGATGCAAGTGGCAGGGTTTCCTGCAGGATGTTGCTCAATGGGGGACTGGATGGCGCGAGGCTGGTAATCAGTGCGCCTGATGCACTGATGAGTTGTGCCTTGAGGGAAAGGCTTGTTCCCATTTTTTCTCCCAGAATCCCCAATGGTGGTCCAATCCTGATGTTGACTGTTGCAGATGCAGGCAGATCAAAGCTGTACACATCGATATCTTTTCCCAACCCCTCAGGGCGTAGCACACCCCTTTGTTCTATCACCGGCAGCGACAATTTCATTGCGCTACCTGGATTGTCTTCAGCCTCGTCACTGATTTCACCGATTGCATCGCGGATAATCGCCAGATCATCTTCATCTTTGTTGTTTGCGCCAGGATATTCCCCCTTGCTCCATTGGACATAGGATTTGCCGAAAGGGCCGCCCATAATGGGCCCCCAGTCGCCATGGCCGTGTTCGTATTCTCGATCCGGGTTGCCGTCATGGTGCAACCCCATCTGATGCCCAGATTCATGGGAAAGAGTCATTCCCAGCGAAGATGAACTTTTATTCCATACCCAGCCTGTACTGTAGGTGTCTCCTGAGCCAAAAACATCCCTATAGGCCACGCCGCCGGCGCCACAGTCATGGTACCAACCGCAGGTGGTGGTTGCTATGAGTGTACCCGCTGT
>NZ_JBHNMF010000058.1:0-12081 GCF_048562965.1 Thiolapillus sp.
ATATAATCACATGGTACCCGACACTCGATTTGTCCTACTTTATCCAAGACTATTGGTGGGCAATATTGATTGGGCTAGCGGCTACGGTGGTAGTTGTCTCGAATTTGTGGAAACGTTCGCCAAAATTTCGAGAACTGATCGACCGAGGCATGCTTAAGGCACCTATTTTTGGCTCCATCATGCATAAATCAGCACTGGCACGTTTCGCCCGCACCACATCCACCATGTTTGCAGCTGGCGTACCTATGGTCGAGGCGCTAGATTCCGTCGCGGGTGCTACCGGTAGCATCGTCTATGGCAATGCGGTCAAGGAAATGCGGGAAGACATCGCAACCGGTCAGTCTTTACGACTGGCCATGGAACAACAGCCATTGTTTCCTCATATGGTCAAACAAATGGTCGCCATTGGCGAGGAATCCGGCTCTTTGGATGACATGCTCAGTAAGGTGGCTGACTTTTATGAAGAAGAAGTAGATAATGCCGTTGACGCCATCAGCAGTTTGATGGAACCCCTTATCATGGTCGCTCTCGGCACTTTGGTAGCTGGACTGGTTGTTGCCATGTATCTGCCGATATTCAAGCTCGGCGCGGCCATCTGATGGAAGAGGTATTTTCCCGGCCCGTCATTTTCTATCCCTTAGCCTTCATTCTTGGCCTCATCGTTGGAAGCTTCCTGAATGTAATCATCTACCGTCTGCCCAGGCGCATGGAGCAGGAGCTGAAAGACGCTTGCGCTGAACTGGCAGACATAGAAACCGAATACGTTCCGAACAAGTGGTTCGGCCTTGCCTTTTTGATGACACCGCCATCCACATGCCTTTCCTGCGGCCACCGCATCCGGGCCTGGGAAAACATTCCCGTGGTGAGCTGGCTGGTGCAAAAGGGGAAGTGCACATCCTGCGGTGTAAAGCTGTCAATTCAATACCCTGTCGTGGAGTTGCTCACCGCCATCTTTTCCCTGGCGGTTGCCTGGCATTTCGGATTTTCCTGGCAGACGCCGGCAGCCCTGCTGCTTATTTGGTCACTGATCACCATGAGCATCATCGACATCAGGTTGCAGTTGCTGCCTGATATCCTGATTCTTCCACTGATCTGGCTGGGGCTCATGATCAACCTGGACGGCGGGTTCACTGATATCCATTCGGCTGTCTACGGCGCCGTTGCCGGCTATCTGTCCCTGTGGTTCATTTTCCATCTGTTCCTGCTGATTACCGGCAAGGAAGGCATGGGCTACGGAGATTTCAAGCTGTTCTCACTGTTCGGCGCCTGGCTGGGATGGCAGATGCTTCCCCAGATCCTGCTGCTATCTGCCGTTGTCGGTGCAATCAGCGGTATCGGCATGATGCTGTTTATGGGCAGGGACAAAGCCATCCCCATTCCTTTTGGTCCCTATCTTGCGGCAGCAGGATGGATTGCCATGCTTTGGGGCAACGAGATCAACCAGAGCTACCTGCAATTCGCTGGTATAGGTTGACAACCGCCCATCACTATTCCCCCGCCGGGTTAATATAATGCTCAAGGTAGGTCTGACAGGAGGAATCGCAAGTGGCAAAACCGAAGTCAGCAATCACTTCGCCCGTCTCGGCATCCCGGTAATCGATACCGACAAAATCAGCCGGGAGCTGGTTGAACCTGGAAAACCCGCCCTGCAGCAGATCCGGAAACAGCTGGGCGAGCAGTTTCTGGATACGGAAGGCCGGCTGAACAGAAAACTGCTCAGAAAGCATATCTTCGACAACCCCAAGGCCAGGAAAGCCCTGGAAAACATTCTCCACCCGGCTATTCGCCAGGAAACAGAACACCGGCTGTCTGCCCTCGAGACTGAACCCTATGTACTGCTGGTTGTCCCATTACTGGTGGAAAGCGGTTTAAAGTCCATGGTAGATCGTGTCCTGCTGGTGGATGCACCGGAAAGCCTGCAGGTAGCGCGTGTCTGCCGCAGGGACAGTATTGATGAAAAGCAGGCGGAAAAAATACTTGCTGCCCAGGCTTCGAGGTCAGAGCGCGCCTGCATCGCTGATGATGTCATTGAAAACAGCGGTAATTTACAACAGCTACAACAACAGGTGGAAAAGCTACACAAATTTTACCTGTCCATCGGGAACCCTTCAGATTGAACCTCCACCTCATCTGGAGGACAATACAACAACCATTATCGCTGGCGGGATGCCTGTTTTGCACAACCAGATTCTTTTTGAACATCCACTCAATGAACGGACGCGTACCCTGCTGCGGATTTCCCATCTGTTCGAGCAATTCGAGTTTCAACTTGCCGGCAGCAGTCAGTGGCAAAGCCGGGCGGCCCTGCAGGCGCTGCTGGATATCAGCAGCATACTCGCCCGGGCTGACATAAAGAAAGACATGCTCAAGCAACTGGAGCAGCAGCAGAAATCCCTGACGTCCATCAGCTCCAACCCTAAAGTGGACCAGGTGCGACTGCATCAGGTACTGGATGACATTGCCAACATGATCGACCGCCTCTACTCCAGCGGCAGGCAACTGGGCGGAGCACTGCGAAAGAACGATTTTCTGAAAAGCATCTCCCAGCGCGGGCCCATCCCCGGTGGCAGCTACGAATTCGACCTTCCCCAGTTTCACTACTGGCTCAACCTGCCGCACACGGAAAGAGTCATGCAACTGGATGACTGGCGCCACGAAATCAGCACCGTACAGGAAACCACGGAGCTGCTCCTGGGACTGCTGCGCAGCAGCAGCGTATTCCAGCAGCAAACAGCACTCAAGGGCCTGTACCAACAAAATCTCGATGCCAAGCGCGAAGTGCAGCTGATCCAGGTAAAGGTAGATGCCGCGTCCCTGCTGTATGCGGAAATAAGCGGCAGCAAACACCGCTTCACCATCCGTTTTCTGGAAAGCAATCAGGGAGAACACCCCGGACAATCGGAACAGGACGTTCCTTTTCAGCTGAAAACCTGTGCAATCTGACGACCAGTCCACGAACAGGCCGACCACCCTGGTTGCCTGTCCCACCTGCGGCCAGCCGGTGAAATGGGAAGAAGCGTCCATCTGGCGGCCATTTTGCAGCAGGCGCTGCCAGCTGATCGACCTGAACGAATGGCTCAGTGACGACGAAGAACAAGATCAACAGCCATCAGGTTGGCGGCCATAAGCCCCGAATGCCAGCGATACCCTGGCCGCCCTGCCTCCAGCTCTGTTCCAGCAGGTCCAGCGACATGCCACCCAGGGCATAGACAGGCACAGAACAGTTCTCGCATAGTTGCTTGAATCCCCGCCAGCCGAGAACCTCGGCATCCGGGTGGCTCAACGTGGGCAGCACGGGCGACAACACGGCAAAATCCACGCTGACGGCCCGGGCCTGCGCCAGTTCCGAGGCATCGTGACAGGAAGCTGCCAGCAACATTCCTTCATACCCGTTTCTGTCCGCCAGGGCCGCCAGGCGACGGCGATCCAGGTGTACACCGTGGGCACCAACAGCCAGAGCCAGTTCCAGCGAACTGTTCACGAGCATGCGTGCGCCGTATTCCTCACACAACCGGCATGCCTTCCGGGCGAGTGCTTCATGCTGAGATGGGGGCAGGCCGAACACCCGAAACTGTATCAGGGAAATACCGCCCGCCAGCGCCCGCCGCAACTGCTTCAGGAACAATGCTGGATCATCGCTGCCCGGTGGGGTGATCAGATAGGTATCCGGCAGGTCAAGAGCCCGCAGGATGGGAAGATCGGCTGCGGGCATGGACCAGTCCCGCAGCTCCTCCAGCGGCACCCATGACAGGGGCTGGCCTTCTCTTCCCCGGGGATCACCTTCCCAATCCGTGACCAGCCAGGTATGCAGGATGACCTCCCGGTCCGGGTATCGGTGCGCCACGCGGATCAGGGGCCGACAGCTCCTCACCTGTATGCCCAGCTCCTCTTCCAGTTCACGAGAAAGCGCCTCGTGGCTTTGCTCACCCGGTTCGAGCTTGCCACCAGGAAATTCCCACAAGCCGCCCTGATGGCTGTCGGTAGATCGCCGGGCCAGCAGCACCTTTTCTTGATTGTCGATGAGTACGCCGGCAGCAACATGCACCACCGGCAGGGAACTGCCGTCAGGTCCGGTATTCGGCGTTGATCTTGACATAGTCGTAAGACAGATCGCAGGTCAGGATACGGGTACTGGCCTGCCCCTGTGCCAGCGCGATCCGGATGGTAAAGGCATCCTTGTCCATAACGGCCTGGCCGGCGGCTTCTGTGTAAGCGGCATCCCTTCCACCTCCGGAGACAATACAGACATCATCCAGCCAGATACGCACCTGGCCAATATCGAGGTCTTCGACCCCGGCCCTGCCCACGGCAGCCAGAATACGTCCCCAGTTGGGATCAGAAGCGAACAGGGCGGTTTTCACCAGCGGTGAATGCGCAACCGTATAGGCCACGTCCCGCGCTTGTTGCACACTTTGTGCCTCTTCCACGAAAATCTCCACCAGCTTGGTCGCACCTTCGCCGTCGAGCACGATGGCGCGGGCCAGTGCCATGCACACCTCGTTCACAGCCTGTCGAAAGGCCTGTCCGGCAGGCGTCGTCTCGTCTGCCACATCCACACCGGACTGACCCGTTGCCACCAGCACACAGGCATCGTTGGTAGAGGTATCACCGTCGACGGTAATGGAGTTGAACGAGGGTTGCACGGCGGTTTCCAGCACCTGCTGCAGCGATGTTCTGTCGATCCGGGCATCCGTAGCCACGAAGGCCAGCATGGTTGCCATGTCCGGGCGGATCATGCCGGAGCCCTTGCACATGCCAGTCACCGTTACTTTCTGTCCGTCAGCGGTAAAACTGCGGCTCGCCAGCTTGGGCACCGTATCTGTGGTCATGATGGCAGCAGCGGCAGATTGCCAGCCGTCCTGCCGCAAGGTGGAAAGAAGGCCCGGGATGGAGCGGGCAAAGGGATCGGTAGGCAGGTCTTCACCGATGACGCCGGTGGAAAAAGGCAGCACCTGGTTCATCGCAACGCCCGTAGCTGCCGCCACCAGGCGACAGGTCTCGTAACTGGCTGCCATACCCGTGTCGCCTGTTCCCGCATTGGCATTGCCGGAGTTGATCAGCAGATAGCGTGGGGAAATTTTTTCAAGATGCTGCCGGGCAACCGTTACGGGTGCCGCGCAAAAGGCGTTTTGGGTAAATACTGCAGCAGCCACACTGTCTTCGGCCAGCTCCATGAGCACCAGGTCGTCCCGTTCCTTATAGCGAATGCCGGCGGCAACAGCGGCCAGACGGACGCCAGGGACAACATTGACGGGAAGACTGCTCATATCCCGAAAAGCCCCGGTGCGGACAGGCTATCAATACAGCTTGCGATGCAATTCGCTGTGCTCATTGCATCCTACTGCAGTTTGCCGTGGCACTGCTTGTATTTCTTGCCCGATCCACAGGGACAGGGTTCGTTGCGGCCGATCTTGCGGTCCGGGCGAACGTAGGGCTGCTGTGGTTCATCTTCGGCAGCATCAGCCATTTGCGCTTCTTCTTCCGGCAGACCGCCGAAAGACTCGTGTTTGAACTCGAATTCGTTGATCTGCGGTTCGACTTCCAGCGGTGGCGCATCCGCCAGCTGTATCTTGCTGAGGGTTTCCACAACCTCGATCTTCATTGCATCCAGCATTCCCGAGAACAGTTCAAAGGCTTCGCGCTTGTATTCCTGCTTGGGATTCTTGGCGGCAAAACCACGCAGATGGATGCCCTGACGCAGATAGTCCATGGCCGCAAGATGTTCCTTCCAGTGGGTATCCAGGGTCTGCAGCATCACAGCCTTCTCGATATAGCGCATCTGCTCTTCGCCTGCGAGTGCCACCTTGTCTGCATACACCTGTTCCAGGGTTTCCAGCAGGCGATGGCGCAGGGTCTCCTCGTGCAGAGAATGATCCTCATCCAGCCACTGCTGTATGGGCAGGTCCAGATCGAAATGCTCCTTCATCGCGTCGGTGAGGCCGGCAATATCCCATTGCTCCTCAATACTTTGCGGCGGGATATAGGTATCGATGACGTCATTGAGCACATCAGCGCGCAGACTGGCAATGGTGTCGGAAATGTCATCCACGTCCATGAGCTCGTTGCGCTGTTCATAGACGACCTTACGCTGGTCATTCGCAACATCATCGTATTCCAGCAATTGCTTGCGGATGTCGAAGTTGCGGCCTTCCACCTTGCGCTGGGCATTCTCGATGGCCTTGTTCACCCAGGGGTGTTCAATGGCCTCACCTTCCTGCATGCCGAGTTTCTGCATCAGCTTGCCCACCCGCTCGGAAGCAAAGATGCGCATCAGGTTGTCTTCCAGAGAGAGATAAAAGCGGCTGGAGCCCGGATCACCCTGGCGGCCGGAACGGCCACGCAGCTGGTTGTCTATGCGACGCGACTCGTGTCTTTCCGTACCGATAACCCGCAGGCCACCGGATTCCAGCACCTGCTGATGCCGCTGCCGCCAGGCCTCCTGCAATGCCTCCTTCTGTTCCTCACTGGCATCCGGCCCCAGGTCTTCCACTTCCACATCGACATTTCCGCCGAGCACGATATCCGTACCCCGGCCAGCCATGTTGGTAGCGATGGTCACCGCGCCTGGCAGACCGGCTTCGGCAACGATGCGGGCTTCCCGCTCATGCTGTTTTGCATTGAGAACCTGGTGCTCGATGCCTGACTCGTTCAGCAGACCGGACACCAGCTCCGAAACCTCGATGGAAGCCGTGCCGACAAGCACCGGCTGGCCACGTTTCACGCAGTCACGGATATCCTCGACGATAGCATCGAACTTCTCTTTGGCCGTAAGGTAGACCAGGTCGGTCTGGTCATCCCGAACCATCGGTCTGTGCGTGGGAATAACCACCACTTCGAGCCCGTAGATCTGCTGAAACTCGAAGGCTTCGGTATCTGCCGTGCCCGTCATGCCGGAGAGCTTGTTGTACAGCCGGAAGAAATTCTGGAAAGTGATGGAGGCCAGGGTCTGGTTTTCCTGCTGGATCTCAACCCCCTCCTTGGCTTCCACCGCCTGGTGCAGACCTTCTGACCAGCGCCGGCCCGGCATGGTGCGGCCAGTGAATTCATCGACGATGATGATCTGGCCGTCACGCACGATATAGTCCACGTTGCGCTGGAAGATCACATGGGCGCGCAGAGCAGCCATGACATGATGCATGAGCATGATGTTGCCGGTGTCATAGAGGCTGGCGTTTTCGTCCAGCAGCCCCATTTCCGTGAGCATGTTTTCCACATGCTCGTGACCTTCGTCACTGAGGAAGACCTGCTTGGCCTTCTTGTCCACGGAATAATCGCCAGGGCCGAAATCCGGCTTGCCTTCCTCGTTGGTGCAGGGCTCCTGCTGCGTCAGACGCGGAATAATCTCGTTGATCTGGCGGTAGAGTTCTGAACTGTCTTCCGCCGGGCCGGAGATAATCAGTGGCGTTCTGGCTTCATCAATGAGAATGGAGTCGACTTCATCCACCACTGCAAAATGCCGGCGCTGTACCCGCTGGCCCGCTTCGAAAGCCATGTTGTCGCGCAGATAATCGAAACCGTATTCGTTGTTGGTGCCATAGGTGATATCGCAGTCGTAAGCTTCCTTGCGGCTCACATTCACCAGGAAACGGTGACCACTGGCACTACCATCCGAGTCCGGATCAAAACGGTAGGAACTGCTGTCGGGCCCTGATCCGCCCGAGGAATTGATGATGCCCGTGCTCATGCCCAGAAAGTGATACAGCTTGCCCATCCAGGAGGCGTCCCGCCGTGCCAGGTAATCGTTTACCGTGACCACGTGCACGCCTTTGCCTTCCAGGGCGTTCAGATACACGGCCAGCGTCGCCACCAGGGTCTTGCCCTCACCGGTGCGCATCTCGGCAATCTTGCCCTGGTGCAGCACCATACCGCCGATGAGCTGCACATCGAAATGGCGCATGCCCAAAACCCGGCTGCTGGCTTCCCGCACGACGGCAAACACCTCGGGCAGCAGACTGTCCAGGGATTCCCCCTTCTCCAGGCGCTGCCGGAACTCTGCAGTCTTTCCCTGCAGCTCTTCATCAGAGAGGCTTTTTACGGAGTCTTCCAGAACGTTGATCTTTTCAACATCCTTGAACATGCGTTTGACCAGCCGTTCATTGCGGCTGCCAAATACTTTTTTTGCGATCTTGTTGAACATGTAGCGTGGGACCTTTCAGGGCCAGAATTGGAAACGGCAGCGTGCCGCGAGGCAGCACAGTTTTTTTCGGCCGGACATAAAACGGGAATGATACCGCAAAAGCGGCTCTTTTACTGCTGAATATGGGGAGATGAAACCAAGCTCAACCACCCTTGATGAAACGGGCGGGATTGATGATTTTTCCGTTGCGGCGCACTTCGAAATGCACATGCGGACCAGTGGACCGACCGGTCGAGCCCAGCATGGCGATGGGCTCGCCCTTTTCCACCCGGTCGCCCTCTTTAACCAGGTTTTCCTGGTTGTGAGCATAACGCGTGATATACCCATCGGCATGGCGGATTTCCACGACATTGCCGTAACCACTCATACGTTCCGCTTTTGTCACCACACCGGCAGCGACGGCCAGCACTTCACTGCCCCGCTTGCCGACAAAATCGATACCCTTGTGGTATTTCTTCTTACCGGTAAAAGGGTCCGTACGGCGACCAAAGGTGGAACTGATAAAACCGTGCTTCAGCGGTTGCCCCGAAGGGATGACCTGATCACGCACATCGCGCTTGGAAAGCATTTCTTCCAGCAGGTTCAGCTTGTGTTCCCGGTCGGCAAATGCCCGGGAAAGCCGTTCGATTTCCGCTTGGAGCTCCAGCATGCCGGCCGATTCCGCATCCGAATCCTGATCGACGCCACCCTGGGCAGGTTCGGCTGAAAAGTCGAATTCCTGGGCATCGAGCTTGCCCACATCGACGAGGCGCTCCCCGAGGGCGTTCAGGCGCAGGAGATGGGCTCGCAGACTGCCGATACGCAATGCCAGGGCATCGATTTCGGCCTCCATGCTGTTGCGCAGGTCATCGAACTCACGCCTTTCCTCTGCCATGGCCTGCAATGCAGACTGCATGGCCTGGTCTTCTGCAATCTGTACGGATTGCAGTTTGCCGTAGAAATATCCGGACAAAAGCGCAGCGCCCGCCAGCAAACTCACCAGCAGCACAGACCTGACTGACCAGGCAGTTCGGTTATTCATGATTCCTCGACCGGCAGACATCGTATAATCGACTCACTATGACAGAAAAACCACGCCCGGTATCGAACGTAGTCGACAACGGTGACCAACTGGGTCACCTGGCACGCATGCTGCAAAAACAGCAGGCATTGCTCGAACAAATACGGCAACTGCTACCCGATACGCTGAAGCCTCACTGCATCCATGCCCGCCTCAACGGGACCCGCCTGATACTGCACACGGATTCCCCCGTCTGGGCAACTCGGCTGCGATTTCATGCACCGCAGATTCTGGACAGGACCCGGAAGCTTGCGCCGAACCTGACCAAGCTGGATGTACGTATCTTTTTGCCTGATGCTATTAGACCAGGCCGAAAGCCGCTGGGTTCCCTGCCCAGAAGAACAGCCGAACTTGTCAGCCAACTCGCTGATTCCATTGATGACGATGCGATCAGGGCCGCACTGAAGCGGCTGAGCGACACGTCTGACGGCTGATTTTCCTCAGGAAACGTGTACCGGCGCAATATAGGATATGGGCGCCAGACCGTCCTCTTCATCGAAGGTGACCTCTTCCCAGGCTTCCGGCGTGGCGACAAGCTTGTTCAACAGCTTGTTGTTCAGCGCATGTCCGGATTTGTAACCACGGAACGAACCAATCAGGCTGTGCCCCAACAGGTACAGATCGCCGATTGCGTCCAGAATCTTGTGTTTGACGAATTCATCCTCATAACGCAGGCCGTCATCATTCAGCACGCGGTAGTCGTCCACGACGATAGCATTGTCCATGCTGCCACCCAGCGCCAGATTCTTTTCGCGCAGCATCTCGATTTCCCGCAGAAAACCGAAGGTACGCGCTCGGCTGACTTCCTTTACAAAAGAGGTGGAGGAAAAATCGATACTGGAGAACTGGGTGTCATCGGTAAAAACAGGATGATCGAAATTGATGCCGAAGCTGACCTTGAAGCCCTCGAAAGGCTCGAAGCGGGCAAACTTGTCACCGTCCTTGACTTCAACAACATCTTTGATTCTTATAAATTTTTTCAGCGCATTCTGTTCTTCCACACCGGCAGACTGAATGAGGAAGACAAAAGGCCCGGCACTGCCGTCCATGATCGGCACTTCGGGGGCGCTGACGTCGACATAGGCGTTGTCGATACCCAGTCCGGCAAAAGCGGACAGCAGGTGTTCCACCGTGGATATCTCCACGCCGTTCTGTTCCAGGGTGGTGGACAGCTGGGTATTGCCGACGTTTTCAGCTGTAGCGGGAATATCCATGGGTTCCGGCAGGTCAACCCTTCTGAAAACGATACCCGTATCCACAGCAGCAGGCCGCAGGGTGAGGAAAACCTTTTCACCGGTGTGCAGGCCGACTCCTGTGGCCCGTATGACATTTTTTAGTGTGCGTTGCCGTATCATCCGCGAATCTCTCCACCCTCGGCCAGAGCCGATTTTTTGTCAGAATTACCCTAGGGAACCTCTAGAGGTAAATCAGGGATTTCCCTAATCTACCCTTTTTCGGATCCGATTGCAAATCAGCGCACTCCTGTCAGTCGGCCTGGCGTCGCAGAAAAGCAGGAATGTCCAGATAGTCCATATCCTGTTTTTCCATGGGTTTGGCAGCTGCCTTTTGTTCCTGACGGCGGCGAATCGCGGTGGGGACCTCCAGGTTATCGTAGGAGCTGGCCGTATTCCGCTGCACCGGCACTTCACCAAATTGCGCAGTCTCATCCGTTTCAGGGATCACTGCCTGGGGTGGAGCAACCACCTCCATCTCCGGACGCGCTATCTCCACCTCTTCTTCTTCACCCAGTCCTGTGGCGACCACGGTGACCCGCAGTTCATCGTGCATTTCCGGATCGATAACGGTGCCAACCACCACGGTGGCATCTTCCCTGGCGAACTCCTTGACTGTAGTACCTACCTCGTCGAACTCGCCAATACCCAGATCCAGGCCAGCCGTGATATTGACCAGCACGCCCTTGGCGCCAGTAAGATGGAAATCATCCAGCAACGGACAGTTGACTGCCGCTTCTGCCGCCTTGCGAGCGCGTTCTTCGCCGGAAGCGCTACCAGAACCCATCATGGCCATGCCCATTTCACCCATGACGGTGCGCACGTCCGCGAAATCCACATTGATCAGTCCGGGACGGGTGATCAGCTCAGCGATGCCCTGCACCGCGTTGAGCAACACATCGTTGGCGGCCTTGAAGGCATCCAGCAATGAAGTGCTCTTGCCCAGCACCGCCAGCAGCTTCTCATTGGGGATGGTAATCAGGGAATCCACGTGCTTGCCCAGTTCCTCGATACCCATCTCGGCCACCTTCATGCGCTTCTCACCTTCGAAAGGGAAAGGCTTGGTGACGACGGCCACAGTGAGGATACCCTGCTCCTTTGCTACTTCGGCCACCACGGGGGCGGCACCGGTTCCGGTGCCGCCGCCCATACCGGCGGTAATGAAAACCATGTCCGAACCCTTGATGGCTTCGGCGATGCGGTCCTTGTCCTCCATGGCAGCCTGATGGCCGATCTGGGGGTTTGCACCCGCACCCAGACCCTTGGTAAGACCGGAACCGATCTGCAACGTGGTATTTACCTCCGAATTGTTGAGCGCCTGCGCATCCGTATTGGCGCAGATGAAATCCACACCCTCGATATTGCCGCGCAGCATGTGGGTGACGGCGTTTCCTCCACCGCCACCGATACCAATGACCTTGATAACCGCGTTCTGACTGTCTACATCCACTAATTCAAACATTTCACCAATCTCCTAAACAATCTGCCTGTATTGCTCCTGCCGGGGAGCCGCTTAAACACATTTAAATCTCATTACTAGAGTTTAGAGTAAGCAACATTGTTCCACCGTATATTTTCGGGTGAAATAAAGTTGCTATTTTGTTCATACTGCCCGTTAGAGCTTGTTCTATACGCTGATTGCTGCATCCTGC
>NZ_JBHNMF010000059.1:0-11847 GCF_048562965.1 Thiolapillus sp.
AAGTTGTTGCGCAGTGCTTGGTGACCAGGACGGCTGGGGCACAAATAGGTTGTCAAAGGCCGAGTCGATTTTGGGGACTGGGATGTCCCAAAATCTATCACGAGGCCGAAGACACGCTTGCCGCAGGCAGGTTGATAAGCTCCATGGGCTTGCGCTTGCTGCCGTAGCTGATGTTGTCCACGGCAAAGAAATGGTTCACGAAATAGACTTCCCCGGCAATCTGCCGGGCACGCTCACCGGGCGTGGCTGCCGTAACGGTCACCGGCAACAGCAGGAACAGCAGCAGGCGGATTTCAGCGCCTGCCGGCATACTTGTGCTCCGCCATGGCTTCCAGCCGTCGCCAGACAGCGCGCACCTCATCATCCACGCTCTGCTTCCCCATGTAGCACAGCAGAAAACGCAGCCGGTCGGTGCGGCTGATGCGCGCGGTACGGCGGTTGAAGCTGTCCAGGTCTCGCAGCATGGCCTGACGGCGGGTAAGGCGCGCACGCATCTTTTCCAGATCGATGAGGCAGGCCGCGCCGGTCTGCTCCTGAATGAACATGTGCTTGGCGTGCATGGCGTTGTGGGCGAGACGCAGCTTGTGCAGCTTGCTCAGGACGGCCGCGGTCCGGGGTATGACCTTGCGGCGCTGTTCGCGGTGTTTCCCCCAGTCATCCCGGTACCAGCGCTCGATGAGCACATCCAGAGGCAGGTAGTCCTTCAGTTCACGGGTGGCCAGTATCACCTGCCAGCCTTTGGGCGATTTCCGTTCGGCGTAATAGATCATGTGGGGCGCGGAGATGCCCCGGCTGTTCAGCAGGCGCAGGTTGCGCGCCTCGCTGCGAAAGGTCGGCTCCCTGGATATGGGATGCCGCCAGGTCTTGCGTGTGTGGTTTTCCTGGCGCTTGAGGAAAACTGTCTCTTCACTACCGTCAGGCGATGGCAGCACGATACGCGAAACGCCGCTCCAGCCGCCACGGCGCTGGTTTGGCGGTTCGAACCAGTCTGCCTGCAGGTTCCAGAGCGCATCGAAGCTGCCCAGACCGTTGTGCTCGAAAATGGCCTGCCAGCCTTTTTCAACAAAGCTAATCATCGGGTATTCCCTTTTCTTTCAGGGCCATGGCCCGTTTTTCCACGGCACGTAAAAATTCGCCCTGCTGCTCGAATATGCTGCGCAGGGGCTGATCATGATACACCCGCAGGAAGCGCCAGAGATCGCGCCGCGTCAGGCCGGTCTCCATGGCGGAAAAGTACAGGCTGCCCACGTCCTTGACCCTCCAGCGGCGGGGCACACGACGGCGCAACTGCACGCGGTGCAGGTCGATGAGATGCAGATGCAGCGTTTCTTCCGCGCCGTCCCAGGGCTGCCGAAGCAGAAAATGGCAGATGTAAAGATCCCGATGGTTGATTCCATTCTGATGAAGACGGCGGGTCATGGCGGCAACACGCGCTATCAGGCGCTGCTTTTCGGCAAAGGCCGGTGGTCTGCCTGCCCAGTCTGCACAATAGTCCTCCAGGCTGATGCTGTTCTCCAGCTCACGGGTCACCACGAAGGAACGCCGTGTTGCGGGATTCCAGCCTTCGTGCCCGTAGGCCGCCAGGCGCATGGTTTCCACGCCCAGTTCCCCGAGACGCTGTATGGCCCGCCATTCGTTGGCCGCCCCGATGACGGGCAGCCGCAGGCTCAGCAGGTTTTTCAGGATCTCATTCCAGCCCACACCCCAGTGCAGTTTCAGGAAATAACCCTTCCCGTCCACTTCGAAACGCAATGTGCGGCGGTTGGCGCCCTCGGGATTGCGGTATTCCTCGCCCTCCACGGCGAAGACATCGTCCACCTTTGTCCAGGGACGCTCGAGGCTGTCAGAGAATGTATTGGATAACCAGATCATGAATCGAGAATCAGATCCGCGGCATATTCGGTCATGCTGTACAGGTCATGGCTGCGGCCATAGCGGATGCCGTTTTCCCGCCAGGCCGCCCTGCGCCCGGAGGTCAGCATCTCCACCAGGCTGCGGTTCAGCACATCCTGTGAGAAAGGCTCAGGCACCACGATGCCGGCGTCTGCCTCTTTCACATAGTAAGCGTAACCGCACACGTCAGTCACGAGCGTCGGCAGGCCGGCGATGATGGCTTCCAGGATCACCATGCCGGAGTTTTCATAATAGGCCGGGTGCAGCAGCAGGTCGCCGCCCTGCAGGAAACGGGGAATATCATCCCGTCCGCGCAGTATCTGGAAACGCTCCGCCACGCCCTGCTGCCTTGCCAACCGGTTGAAAGGTTCGCCGTTGTCACTGCCGATGGCGATCATGCGGGTCTTGAGCCGCAAGTCTTCCGGAAGGGAGGCGAACGCCAGGATGGAGCGGTCCAGTCCCTTGGTGCGGAAACCCGAACCGATGCAGAGTATGAGGTGCTCGTCATTGGCTACCCGGAATTCCCGGCGCAAGTCACTGCGCATTTCGGGCGCGTCACTACCCGCCATGCGGCTCATGTCGATGCCGGGAGGCAACATGTGCAGACGCGCCTCCTGGGTGTCGTAGTATTTCTTGTAGATCAGGTATTGCCGTCGCGAAATGAGCAGAATTTCGGTTCTGCTGTCACGACCGAAGACAGCTTCCTCGTAGGACAGGAAATGGCGATAGCGCGGCAGACTGCGCACTAGGACATTTCGTTCCCGGTACAGCTTGTCCTTGAGGCAGGGATCTGCCGCATAATAGAAGTCCAGGCCGGGCATCTTATTGAACCCCACCACGCGATCGATGCCCTGTTCTTCGAACAGCGGCGCCAGGCTTTGCTGGAAAACACGGTATTTCTCATGATTGCTCCAGCGCTTCACCGGCAGTACGTGCACTGCCATGCCCTCGGGGCGTTCCCCCTCCCAGCTGAGTGTGTAGATATGAATCTCATGGCCCCGCGCCTGGCAGGTGCCGGCAATCTGCAGCATGTCCCGCTGCAGGCCGCCGAAGGGAAAATACTTGAACAGGACGAAAGCGAGTTTCATGCGGGCGTCATCTGTTTCTGCAGCGCAGTCCATACCAGCACCGGCGGCAGGGTCTGAAAACAGGCGGGCTGCACCGGGCTTTCCTCCGGGTAACTGCACTCACGCCGCAGGCAGGGCGCGCAGGGAAAGTCTACCACCAGGTTCTGCTGACGCTTCCCCATTGCCCCGGTCAGACTTTCTTCCGTCGGCCCATAAAGGGTCACCGCAGGCGTGTTCAGGGCTGCAGCGAGATGGGCCAGTCCGGTGTCCACGCCCACTACCCCCGAGGTACGCTCGAGCTGATCCTTGAGGCCATTCAGGTCCATGCGCGGCATCAGCTCACCGGCGCCCGCCCGGCTGATGATCTCCTCCGCCCGCAAGCGTTCTTCGGGCTCATACCAGGGAAACAGCACCCGGTAACCCGCCTGGGTCGCCAGCCCGGTCAGCTCCCGCCACCAGGGCAGGGGCCAGTGCTTGCTGGGCCAGGTGGTGCTGTGCAGGAAGACCAGTGATCTTTCCCGTTCGCCCCGTGCCGTCTGCAGGCCGGATTCTGGTGGTGTCGCGGGCAGGGGGTAGTCCAGGGCCAGGGCGAACAGCCGGCGGATACGCTCGACAGCATGGAGCCGCCGTGAGACGGCATGGCGCTGCCGGTAGAAAAGACTGGCCAGAGGTTCACGCAGGGAATGGCGGTCATAACCGGCCACCGGTCCCCTGGCCAGACGCGCCGGCAGGGCGCTCTTCAGCAGTCCCTGAGCATCGATGACCAGATCATACTCGTCCTGCCTCAATGTTTCGCGAAACTGCCGGATCTGCCCTTTCTTCCAGGCGGTCCGCCAGTTGCGGCGCCAGCGGCGCAGGCCGATGGGGAGGGTTTTGCTCACCGCCGGGTGCCACCCGGGTACCTGCACGAAAGCCTCTTCCACGAGCCAGTGAAATTCGGTGCCCGGCAAGGCGGTGACAGCATCGTTTATCGCGGGGAAGGTATGGATCAGGTCACCCAGGGAGGAGGTTTTTACGATCAGAACCCGCATTCAGCCGATCAACTTTCTTTCCTGCAGATACCCGAGTACGCGGTCGATGCTTTCGTCCAGGCTTTCCGTGTCCGTATGCACCCTGACCTCGGGTGTTTCGGGTGCTTCGTAAGGCGAAGAGATACCGGTATAGTTGGGAATCAGCCCGGCCCTGGCCTTGGCATACAGGCCCTTCACGTCCCGCTGCTCGCAGGTTTCCAGGCTGCAGTCGCAGTAGACCTCGATGAACTCGCCATCACCGAACAGCTCGCGTACCCGCTCACGCTCTTCCCGGAAGGGCGAGATGAAGGCCGTCATGGCGATCACACCGGCCTCCACGAACAGGCGCGTCATTTCTCCGATACGGCGGATGTTTTCCTTGCGGTCTTCCTCGCCAAAGCCCAGGTCGGAACACAGGCCATGGCGCACGTTGTCGCCGTCGAACACGAAGGTGCGACAGTTCATCTGGTGCAGATGCTCTTCAATGGCATCGGCCAGAGTGGATTTCCCCGAACCGGAAAGCCCAGTAAACCACAGCACAAAGCTCTGGTGGCCGTTGAGTTTCTGGCGCCGTTCCCGGGTCACCGTGGCATTGTGCCAGACGACGTTTTCTGTTTTATCGTTCACTTTTTCCTGCTACTTTTTCCAGGGAGGCCTGCACCTGGTCGGTTGAAATATCCTGCAGACAGCGCAAGTGCCCCAGGGGACACTCCCGCTCGAAGCAGGGACTGCATTCCAGCCCCAGGCTCAGCACTTCATGCCGGGCATTGAGGGGTGGCGTGAAACCCGGATCAGACGAGCCGTAGACCGCAACCAGCGGCCTTTCCAGTGCTGCGGCCACATGCATCAGACCGGAGTCGTTGCTCACCACCGCATCTGCCAGGGACAGCAGATCCACGGCCTGGGCCAGAGAGGTTCTGCCGGCCAGGTTCTCACAGCCGCCGCCGGCCCCGGCTGCGATATTGTCGCACACCGCACGATCTTTATCCGATCCGAACAGCCAGACCTGCCAGCCTTTTTCGACATAACGCCGGGCAAGGTCGGCATAATGGGCTTCCGGCCAGCGCTTCGCATCACCGTATTCCGCACCGGGACAGAGGGCAAGCACAGGCTGGTTCACTGGCTTCTCCAGCCCCAGAGCTGTGAGCGCGGCCTGCACATCGGCAGGATCGACTTCCAGCCGCGGCGGCAGAATCTCAGGTATTTCTGTCAGTTGCGGTGCTTCTGCCAGCGCGACAAAACGCTGCACCGTCATGGTCAGAAAGGATTTGTCCAGCCTGCGGATATCGTTGAGCAGGCCGTAACGCATTTCCCCCAGCCAGCCGGTGCGCAAAGGAATACGTGCCGCCCAGGGGACGATGGCGGATTTCCAGGAATTCGGCAGGAGGATGGCCTGCCGGTAACGCCCGCGCAGAGAACGCCCCAGCTGCCAGCGCCGGCCCAGTTCCAGCCGGCCATGGCCCAGGGGCATTTCCAGGCCTGCTCTCACTTCGGGCATGCGTTCCAGCAGGGGCAGGCTCCAGCCGGGCGCCAGGACATCGATGGCGGTATCCGGCGCCTTCGCCTTGAGCGCCCGGAACAGGCTCTGGGCCATGACCATGTCCCCCACCCAGGAAGGACCCACGACCAGTATGGCGGAAGTCAAATGCCGCAGCCTGAGTCCGCAGCGTCAGTCGGTGAGGATGTAGCGGGTGCCGCAATAGGGGCACACCGCTTCGCCGGTCTTCTCGATGGGCAGATAGACCCGGGGATGCAGGTTCCAGATCTCCTCTTCCGGCAGGGGACAGCTCAGGAGCAATTGCTCCCGGCTCACCCGGACTTCCCGCTGTTGGGTTTTGTGTGCGGCTTCGGTGCTCATGATCCTTCTCCGTTCACGTAGGTCAGCCAGCCGTGGTGTACCGGCGAGCGCCCATGTACGACATCGAAATATTTCTTCTGCAGGTGCTCGGTGATGGGGCCGCGTCCGCCATTGCCGATCATGCGGTTGTCCACTTCACGTATGGGCGTCACTTCCGCCGCCGAACCGGTGAAGAAGGCTTCGTCGGCGATATAGACTTCGTCGCGGGTGATGCGTTTTTCCACCACCTTCATGTCCGCTTCTTCCGCGAGCTGTATGATGGTGCGGCGGGTAATGCCGTCCAGGGCGGACGTCAGGTCCGGTGTGTAGAGCACCCCATCACGCACGATGAAGATGTTCTCGCCCGAACCTTCCATGACGAAACCCTGGGTGTCCAGCAGCAGCGCTTCGTCATAGCCGTTGTCCAGGGCCTCCTGCAGCGCCAGCATGGAGTTGATGTAGTTGCCGTTGGCCTTGGCCCGGCACATGGTGATATTCACATGATGGCGGGTAAAGGACGATACGCGGATGCGGATGCCTTTCTCCATGGCCTCCTCGCCCAGGTAGGCGCCCCAGGTCCAGGCCGCGACCATAGCATGCACCTTCAGGTTGTCGGCGCGCAGGCCCATGCCCTCTGAGCCGTAGAAACACATGGGACGCAGGTAAGCGGAATCCAGGCCGTTTTCACGTATGGAGTCGATCTGCGCCCGGTTGAGGGTATCCCGGTCGAAGGGAATATCCATACCCAGTATGTGTGCAGACTGGAACAGGCGGTCGGTGTGGTCTTCGAGACGGAAAATGGCCGGCCCCTTGTCCGTATGGTAGGCGCGCACGCCTTCGAACACGCCCATGCCGTAATGCATGGTGTGGGTGAGCACATGCACCTTGGCATCACGCCAGGGAACCATCTCGCCATCCATCCAGATCAGGCCATCTCGATCTGCCATTGTCTGCATCTTCAATCTCCGTTCATCATAATTTGCTGCCAGGCTTCCTGCACCATCTGCCGCTCCTCCTGCAACTTTTCCCTGCCGATCATCCCTGCCTGCTCCTGCAGGGTCAGGTGATGATAGATGTCACGGAATCGCTGATAGGTGAGTACCAGCGATTCCCCCAGGGTGGCCGGAATCAGGCCCGCTTCCACCAGGGTTTCCAGCAAGCGGATATTGTCGGTCCAGGCTGTCAGCGCGGGGACTTCCCGCGCCCATCTCAGAACAGCATATTGAACCATAAACTCGATATCAGTGATACCACCTTTCCCCTGCTTGAGATCAAAATTCTCCGCGTCACTCTTGTCCAGCGAAGCGCGCATCTTTTCCCGCATCTGGCAAACTTCTTCGCGCAGTTTTTCCGCTTTCCGGTCCTGGCGCAGCACGTCGGTGCGCACCTGCACCACTCTCCCGGCCAGCGTCTCGTCCCCGGCCACCATGCGTGCCCGCACCAGGGCCTGGTGCTCCCAGGTCCAGGCGCTGTTCAGCTGGTAGGTCTCGAACCCCTTGAGCGAGGTCACCAGCAGGCCGGATTCGCCATTGGGCCGCAGACGCATATCCACCTCATATAGGATGCCGGAAGGGGTGCGGGTGTTGAGCAGATGCACCATACGCTGTCCCAGCCGGGCGTAGAAGACATCATTGGCTACAGAACGGGGGCCGCCGGTCACCGCCGACTGTGAATAATCGGCATGGAGAAACACCAGATCGAGATCGGAACCGTAGCCCAGCTCCAGCCCGCCCAGCTTGCCGTAGCCCAGTACCGCAAAGCCAGTGCCCTGCACCTCACCGGGACAGCCATGGCGCTCCACCAGATAATCCCAGGCCAGGCGCAGCACATGCGCCAGCACCGATTCCGCGATTTCGGTGAGATAGTCACTCACCACCATCAGGGGGATGGCACCGGTAATGTCAGCAGCGGCGGTACGCAGGCGGTTGCCTGCGGCAAACTGGCGCAGACGCTCCATCTGCTGCTCGAGGTCGTGAGGATCAATCCTGGCAAGCATGGCATCCAGCTCTTCGTCGAGCTCCTCCCTGCGCAGGGGGGCATACAGACGGCGCGGATCGAGAAGTTCATCCAGCAGCACCGGATAACGCACCAGCCGACTGATGACCCAGCGGCTTTCACTGCCCAGACGCACCAGCTGCTCCAGTACTTGGGGATTTTCCAGCAGCAGATCCAGATAGGCGGTACGCCGCACGATGGATTGCAGCAGATCCAGCAGTCGTTCCAGGGTGAGCTCCGGCGCTTCCACCCGGGCCACGTCTTCGAGCAGACGGGGCATGAGCCGGTTCAGCTTCTGCCGCGCCGTCTCTGACAGGGTACGGCTGGCAGCGCTCTGCCAAAATGCCTGCAGCTGTTCAATAGCTTCTTCCGCCCTGCCGAAGCCGGCTTCTGCCAGCAGGTTTGCGGCAAGCTGCTCGTCGGGGATCAGCCAGGCCTTCTCCAGGACATGCTGTTCATCGCTGACATCGGAGAACACCTGTGAAAACTGCTGTTCCACCACCGCACGGTGCTCGTCCAGCTGTTCCAGGAAAGCTTCCCAGCTGCCGAAACCCATGCTGCTGGCCACCCGCGACCGGCCTTCCTCATCAGTGGGCAGGAGATGGGTCTGCTCATCCTTCCAGGCCTGCAGGCGATTCTCGGTCAGTCGCAAAAACCCGTAGGCGCGGGCGAGCTGACCCACTGTTTCAGGCGCCATCAGCTGCTTGTGCTGCAATTGCTGCAGCACAAGCAGGATGGGGCGAATCTGCATGTCCCTGTCCCGGCCGCCATATACCAGCTGAAAGGCCTGGCCGATGAATTCGATCTCCCGGATGCCACCCCGCCCAAGCTTGATGTTGGCATCCATGCCACGGTGGTGCATCTCCGCCTGAATGCGGCGCTTCATGTCCCGAATGGCGTCGATGGCGCCGAAGTCGATGTAGCGGCGGTAGACGAAAGGCCGCAGAATGCCCAGCAGCTGCGCCTGGTATGCCCCTTCGCCAGTGATTGGCCGGGCCTTGATCATGGCATAACGCTCCCATTCCCTGGCCTGGGAAGCGTAGTAGGTCTCCATGGCGCCGAAGCTCAGCGCCAGGGGGCCGGCTTCACCGAAAGGCCGCAGGCGCATATCCACACGGAAGACGAAACCGTCTTCGGTCTGCCTACCCAGCACGTTGATGAGCTGCCGTCCCACGCGGGTGAAAAACTGCTCGTTGCTGAGAGGGCGGCGGGCATCGGTTTCGCCATGGGAGGGAAAGGTGAAGATGAGGTCGATATCGGATGAAAGGTTGAGTTCCCTGGCGCCCAGCTTGCCCATCCCCAGCACCACCATGGCCTGGGCCTTTCCTGCCTTGTCCCGGGGGGTTCCCCACTGCTGCACCGCCCAGCCCATGAGCCTGTCCAGGCTTTGCCGGATGCAGATGTCCGCCAGTTCCGAAAGATCTTCGAGGGTTTCCTCTAGCGCTGCCTTGCGTGTGATATCGCGCCAGATGATGCGCAGCATCTGACGCCGGCGAAACTGCCGCAGCGCCGTCAGAAGTGCATCTTCGCTCTCAACAGACTGCAGCGTTTCCGTGAGCTGACGGGACATCCGCCCCGGCACCAAAGGTTTTTCCAGCGCCCCGTTCCGGTACGACTCCAGCAACAGATCCGGCCAGCGCAAGCAGGTCTGTGCCGCATAGTCGCTGGCGGTCCAGACCTGCGCCATTTCCCGGGCAAAGGCTGCGTCTGACAGCTGAGCCGCCTGCGGCAGCGCCGACCATACGGTCAGTAATCTGCCCAGACGGTCAGTTTCGCTCATTACTCCGTACCGGCGGCCTTGGTGGCGAGCTTGCGCAGTGCGCCGGTCATTTTCTTCACCAGCTTGCCCCTGTCGGTGATGCCATGGCGGGCGGCAATCCAGGCGGGATCATTCCAGCCGATATTGACCTTTCCTGCAGCGTCCTCCCAGACCAGGTATTTCATGGGCAGGTCGATGGCCACGCTGGGCTGGCTCTGCATCAACAAAGAGCCTGCCTTGGGCTTGCCGAAAATCAGCAGCTCCACCGGCTTGAGTTCGATATTCACGTTCTTTGCCGCCTTGCCGTGATTGATGCGGGCAAACACCCGGAATCCTGACCCGGAATCCTGCATTGGTCACCACCTTTTCCAGGCGATCCACGGTCCCGGCGACATTGTGGCTGCTCTGCATGACCACCATGCCTTCGGCAGCGTAAACAGGCAGAGCAAACAGCAAGCCCAGTAAAACGATCAGTTTTTTCATGTGGTTCTCTCCTTGTCAGGATGCTTTCATGATGAATTCACAACGCTCCATCGCTTCTTTGCCGAAAGGCAGGCAGGTATTGATGAAAGCCCCCTTGATCTCGATGAGTTCTGCCGGACTCGATACCTGTGCCCAGGCATTCAGTGCCTTGAACACCCGTTCCAGGGCACGTTTGCTACGACCATGAAACGGCGCTTTTTGTTTCTCAAGCTGGGAAAACAGTTCCTTGCTCACCTCAATGATCTTCGCATCGTCATCCGGCGTCTGCTCCGTAAGCTGGCGGATATAGTAGGAACCCCATTGAATTTTCGTGGCGGCGCCAGTGGCTGTTTCCCAGGCCTTTGCGTACCAGTTCAGGGCTTCCGCCTCGTCTCCGGATTCGGCCGCCAGATCCGCGAGTACCAGCATCCAGTACTGGTTGTTGCTGCCCGCCGCCATTTCCTCGTTGATTAGCTGCTCAGCCAGCGCCAGCTGACCAGACGCTTTCAGCAGACCATAGGCTGCATAGTTTACGGCAATTCTTTCATGGCCATCAGTCAGCTTGCTGCGCGCCTGGCTCACTGCCTGACGGATCTCTTTCCTGAGATCGTTCGGCACCTTCTTTCCCGCTGTCTTCAGCCAGTGTATCCTGCCCGCGTAGACAGACAGTTTCTGCGCAGGGCCGAGAGACGAATCCTGCTGCAGAAGGTCCAGGGCCTGTTTCCAGGCCGACATCAGCATTTTCCTGTCTTTGCTGCCGGCCTGGGTTATCCGCGGGATCAGGACATCCGGCTCATGTATGACAAAGGAAAAATTGTCTCTGCTGAATTCCCTGGATGCCAGCAATTGCTGCAACCGCTTCACCGCATCCCCGGCTTCCCTTTTGCCGGGGGGCTCTTCACGGGCCGCCAGCGCCGACAGATACTGGGCACTTAGCCTTGCCTTTTCCTTCGGCAGGTTCGCCGGCACCCTGTCCGACAGGATCTTCAGCACCCCGGCAAGATCCCGTTCACCCAAAGCCTTGCCACCGTCCTGTTCCCAGGAATAGTAGGCCAGCATGTGCCATTCCTCATTGCTGGGATTTCTGCCATTGTCGAGGATGTCCCTGACCAGCGTGGCCACGGGCCGGGTCTTCGCCAGGGCCAGGTCCAGCATCTGGGGATAAAGATCCAGGCTCATACCGCCCGGCAGGCGTGTGATCTCCTCTCCCTCGGGGGTGAACAGCATCAGTGTGGGATAGCCCAGCACACCGAACTGTTCCCCCAGCTTCTGGGCCGCCTCGGTGTCGCCATCCAGGTAGACGGGCACAAACAGCCGGGTTTTCTGAATGAATGCCAGATTCTTGAACAGGGTGGCTTTGAGCTGGTTGCAGGGAGGACACCAGACCGCACCCCAGTAGAGAAACACGGGCTTGCCGCTCTTTTTCGCCTCCGCGAAGGCCTGCCTGACCGTGCCCGGATACCACTGTATGCCGTTGCCATGGCCGGCAGCCGACTGTACCGGGGCGGTGGCAGCCAGCACCATCAGTAAAAGCAGTATTTTCAATCGATTGATCACAAAGGTGTCCATCGGGTAGTGAGGGAGAAAGGCATGATAACGCACGCCCCTGTCCCGGGCCGTGAAAATGCGCAATCACCCGACCACTTCGAAGCCAGGCGTTAACCGGGACACAGCAGGACACTCGAATTGGGTATAAATTATACCTAGTTCCCGTCTATAAATGCCAAGTCATTGAAATTCAATTGAAAAACCGAAAAAAGACGATGAGAAATCCGGTGCAGGATGGTACAATTATGATCTAAAGCATTGATACATAAGAAAACC
>NZ_JBHNMF010000060.1:0-11510 GCF_048562965.1 Thiolapillus sp.
TAGATGGTGCTGAGCGTAAAGCCGAGATTGTAGATCTTAAATATTGGGGCACTATCATCGGGTATGACGGAAAAAAATCTGCGATGTACTTGTGGCCGGTAAGAGGTGGGGAATAAACGGTATCGTTACAGATGTTTGCTAGGCATTACCTTCGCTGCCAGCCATGGAGAGCGAAGCGAAGGCTGGTAGTCCCCAGTAGCCGCGAGACCGCACTGTTTTCCCTGCGTGCCTTGCGCCAGAGGGAAAACAAAGTAGGCCTCCGAACGCGGCGTCCAGTCATTGGGAGACAAGTACGGAGCAGCAACGAGCTTGCGAAGTTGTTGCGCAGTGCTTGGTGACCAGGACGGCTGGGGCACCAATAGGTTGTCAAAGGCCGAGTCGATTTTGGGGGCTGGGATGTCCCAAAATCTATCACGAGGCCGAAGACACGCTTGGTAACCTTGCCCGGATATCCGCTTTCGCCTGCCTGAGTATGGAATCCCGGTCCAGGTTGTCCAGTATCTCCCGCACCACCAGCTTGGGTCCGCCTTCGCCCCAGGATTTTCCCTGTGCCAGATAATGCTCGGCCGCCTGGCCCACGATCCAGGTGCTGTAGTAGGCCACGGCGCCCTGGGCGCCGCCGGTGAGCAAGGTGGTCAGACCCGCTGATCCCAGTTTCAGCGCCGAAGAGATGAAGTGCACTGCCCATACTGTGCCCATGAGCAGGGCCATCTGCGCGCCGATGGTCTTGATCAGGTCTCCGGCTTCGTTCTTCGTCAGGGGCAGGGCATAGAGCTTGGACAGGTGCATGATCATGCTCACGTCCACCACGGCGGCAGCCACCAGATCGGCGACCGGCACCGGGTTCAGGGCCACGGCCACGCCCTTGGCGGTGCAGTATTTGCGGATGAGCTTCTGCCCCAGCTCACGCCGGGCTTCGAGAATACGCTCGCCCACCTGGTCACTGAGCTGACTGGCAAAAAGGGAGGCGTTGAGAGCGGCTAGGGTCTGGCCTTCGTTTTGCAGGATGTCCCACAGGCGTTCCTTGACTGCCGCGATATCGGTGGCAGGGCGCTGCCATTCTTCCTGTTCCTCACCGGATTCGTCCACACGAATGACCAGGCGCTCCGCGGGATCTGCGCTGGCCAGGACGATGTTGTGAGGCTCGACGATGCCTGCGGCATGGCGGGTGATGGATTCGATCAGGGTCTGGCGTTCTGCAGGGCTGTAACGGTCGCTCTTGTTCAGCACCAGTATGATGGGGCGATGCAGGGCGGCGATCTCCCGCAGGGCCCGGGTTTCGGTTTCGGTGAGATCGGAATCGACCACGAACAGCACCAGGTCGGCCCGTCCCGCCACTTCCCGCGCCAGCTGTTCCCGGGCCTCGCCGTCCACTTCGTTGATGCCGGGGGTGTCGATGAGAAACACGCCGCCGTCTTCATACTCCTGCCACTGACCGCGTTCGGCCTTCGTGGTTTCGCCATGCAGGGGACTGGTGCTGAAGCGCTGTTCACCCAGCAGGGCGTTGAGCAGGGCGGACTTGCCCACGCTGACCCGGCCGAACACGGCGATATGCAGATGACCGTGTTCCAGGCGGTCAAGCATGGCCTGGACCTCCTCGTAATCCTGCATCAGGGACTCGCGAACCTCCGGAGGAACGCGTTTGTCGTTTACCAGGGCGTCCAGGCTTTCCTGGGCCAGGTCGAGATGATCTGCTTCGCTGGCTTCAGTCGTCCTTGCTGGCGCTTCTGACTTCCTGGAAAGCCATTCGGGCATAGCGGACTGCAGACGTTTTAATATCTTCACCAAGTTGATCCTCGAACTGGTTGGCTACCTGTAATGGGTGGAGTTCTCCACGGCTGTCCAGTGATGCGGCAATACTCTTGCCCAGGGCATCGAACAGAAAACCGTAGACCACCGCGTGCAATAGTCCGCCGGCTACCGTGCCCACACCGGGGAATGCCTTGAGGGCATTACCTGCTACGGCCAGCAGCAGGGTTGTTTGTTTGCTCACGCGTTTTTGAATCAGCTCCAGCAGCAGGTCCAGATCCACCTTGCGTACCGGTATATCATACAGCCTGGACAGGTCCTTGATCATCTGGGTGGCAAGAAAGCCCTGAATGAGAATGTCCGTTCCGGGGGTCATGGCGGCAATGGCACCGGCGACGGCTTTTCTGGCATAGCCGGAAACCAGTTTTTCCGCTTCTTCCCGGCGATGAATCTGCAGCTGCTGGTTGAGCTTTTGTTTGACCAGGACGAAGACGGCGCTGTCGCGCAGGCTGTCCAGGGTGTCGCTGTGGCTGTCGATGATGCGTTGCAGGGCCTGTTGCAGAGCATCCACCTTGGGGGGCAGTTCCCGTTCTATCTGCTCTTCCCTGCCATCCGGAAGGATGCGCGTCACCTGCCGCCGTCCGCCGGTGCTGATGGGAATGACATCCGCCTTGCCCAGACGATCCACTTTTTCCTGCAGCTGCTGGCGCACCCGTTCCAGGTCGGCATCGCTGTAGCGGTCGATCTTGTTCAGTGCGACCAGCGTGGGTTTTTCCAGTTTGAGCAGGGCTTGCAATTCTTCTGCCTGGCTGCGGGTCAGGTCGCCATCCACGATATAGATCACCACATGGGCCCGCAGGGCTTCCTGGCGGGAGAGGCTGTCCAGATGGCCCCCGGTTTCGTCCAGACCAGGCATGTCCGTGAGCACCAGTTCGTCACCGGCGGGGCTGCGCCAGCGGTATTCATGGACATCCTGGGTGGTGCCCCCGGTGACATTGATCTCGGTCTGGGCATCGGGGAGTAGGGCTTTGATGAGGCTGGACTTGCCGCTGCTGATCTCGCCGAACAGGGCGACATGGATGCTGCCTGCTTCGCGCCGCCGTTCCAGTTTTTGCAGTTCCTGTTCGGCCGATGAGGTATCCAGCCCCTTTTCACGGGCGGTATCCAGGTGCCTGTCCAGGGTTTCACGGTCGACGGGTTCCAGTTCGTCCACTTGCCGCAGGGGTTGTTTCGGCCGCATGACCCGCCATACCAGCCAGCCTGAGAACAGGGAGAACAGCAGCAACAGTGTTACCACCACCAGTTGCAGCCAGGCAGGCGCTTCGCGCAAGTTGTGCCAGATGTTGACCAGGGTGTCGGTGAGCAGGATGCCCAGCAGCAGCAGGAACAGCAGGGCGATGCCCGTCAGCAGGGCGAGAACCAGACGTAGGGGAGATTTGCTGCTCAAGACCGGGATTATCAGGCGTTGTTGATGGCTTCTGCCGAAAGGTTAGCAGACTTGCGCCGGCGGGTGGCTTTTTTCTCTGCCCGCCGTGCGGAAAGAGCCAGCATGCAGGGAGTGATGACCAGGGTCAGCACCGTGGCGAAGGCCAGTCCACCGGCCACCGCCGTGGCCAGCTGCGACCACCACTGGGTGGAGGGGCTGCCGATGTCGATGTTGGGGGTGAACAGGTCAATATTGATCTCCAGCACCATGGGCAGCAGACCCAGTATGGTGGTGACTGTGGTCAGCAGCACCGGGCGCAGACGCTGGGCGCCGGTGCGCAGGATGGCCTCGGTGGCTTCCATGCCGCTGCGCCGTAGCACATTGTAGGTGTCGATGAGCACGATGTTGTTGTTGACGATGATGCCGGCTAGGGAAATGACGCCGATACCGGACATGACCACGCCGAAGGGTTTCTGGAAGATCAGCAGTCCCAGGAACACGCCCACGGTGGAGAACAGCACGGCACTGAGGATGAGGAAGGCTTGGTAGAAGCTGTTGAACTGGGTGACCAGGATGATGGCCATCACCACCAGGGCGATGAGGAAAGCCTTTTCGAGAAATGCCTGGGAGGATTCCTGCTCCTTGTTTTCGCCCTTGAGCTCGATTTCCACGCGAGGGTCCAGCCCCAGAGTCTTGAGCTGTTCCTTCAGATGTGGCAGTTCCAGGCTCAGCAGCTCGCCCTCTTTCATGTTGGCGCTGACGGTGATCACCCGGCGGGCATCCACGCGCCGGATGGTATCCACCTTGGGCACGGCCTTGCGCTGGACGAAATTGCTGATGGGCACCAGGCCCTTGTCTGTGAGCAGGCGTATGCGGTCCAGCTGGTTGATGGAACGCTTGTCGGTGGGGAAGCGCACGCGAATGTCCAGTTCCCGGTCCACGTCATCGGGGCGGTATTCCCCCACCTTCAGTCCGTTGGTGATCATTTGTATCATGCTGCCTACGCTGGCGGCATCCGTACCGAAACGGGCTGCATCCGTGCGGTCGATCTCCAGTTGCCATTCGATGCCCGGCTTGGGGCGGCTGTCTTCGATGTCCGTGACCTTGGGATTGGCTTCCAGCGCTTTGCGGATCTTCGCGGCGGCTGCATCCAGCTTTTTCGGAAAGCGTGAACTGAGCTGGATCTGCAGATCCTTGCCACCACCGATCCCGGATTCGTCCTTGCCGATCTCGATCTCTATGCCGGAAATGTGTGCGGTACGCTGCTTCATTTCCTTGATGATTTCAGCAGCCTTGCGCCTTTCCTTCCAGTCCACCAGGTTGTAGCGGATACGTCCGATGCGGTTCTGGCCGCCGGTGCGCACGTACAGGGTTTCGATCTCCGGCATGTCCAGCAGGGCGTTTTCCACTTCGCGCATCAGGCTGTCCTTTTCCCAGATGGACAGGTCGCCGTAGCCGCGCACGGTAATGTTGCCGCCTTCGGGCTCCACGTCCGGGAAGAACTGCATGCCCAGGTTGGAGGCACCGTAGGCCATGAACACCCCGGCGGAAAACAGGATGGTGGCCAGCAGCATCTTCCAGGCGTGACGGGTGGCGAAGTGCAGGATTTTCACGTAGAGGCCGGAGAAACCGCCGAGGGAAAGAATGTCTCCCGTTTCCATCTGCAGCAGGCGTTTCCTGCTGCTGTCACTGACCGGCCGGGGTTTGCCGATGATGGCGCCGAGGGTTGGCACGAACAGCAGCGCCATGAACAAAGAGGCGCTGAGCGTGGCGATAAGGGTGATGGGCAGGTATTTCATGAATTCCCCCATCATGCCCGGCCAGAAGATCAGCGGGGCAAAGGCGGCCAGGGTGGTGGCCGTGGAGGCGATGATGGGCCAGGACATGCGTTTTGCTGCGGCGCCGTAGGCCTTTTCGGGTTTTTCGCCTTCGCTCATGAGGCGATCGGCATATTCGGTGACCACGATGGCGCCATCCACCAGCATGCCCACGGCCATGATCAGGGCGAAGAGCACCACGATATTGACGGTGTAGCCCAGGGTGGAAAGAATCAGGATGCCGCTGAGGAAGGAGCCGGGGATGGCCAGCCCCACCAGCAGGGCGGTACGGGCGCCGAGGAAGGCGATGATGACGATCACCACCAGCAGTACGGCGGACAGCACGTTGTTTTCCAGGTCGCGCAGCATGGAGCTGATCTGTTCAGAGTTGTCGTTGGTGTAGGTGACGCGAATATGGTCGGGCCATTTCTCGCGTTCCTTTTCGACCAGTTCCCGGGTGTGGGTGACCGTTTCGATGATGTTCTGCCCGGCGCGTTTCTTCACTTCCAGGGTGACGCTGTTCTCGCCGTTGAGCCGGGCGAAGCTGTGGGGATCGGTGTAGCTGCGCCGCACCGACGCCACGTCCCGGAAGCGTACCACGCGGTCGCCGTGAGTCTTCACCGGCAGGTTGAGGATGTCCTCGATATCTTCGAATACGCTGGGGATCTTGATGGCGAAACTGCCCTTGCCCGTGTCCAGGGAGCCGGCGGCAATGAGCCGGTTGTTGCGCGAGACCAGGGAATAGATGTCCTGCTGGTCCAGGCCATAGCTTTCCATGGCGAGGGGGTCGAGAACGACTTCGAGCTGGTCGCGACGGTCGCCGCCCAGTTCCACTTCCAGCACTTCCTTGAGACCTTCGATTTTGTCCTGCAGATGACGTCCCAGTTCGATGAGTGCCCGCTGGGGCACAGGGCCGGACAGGCTGATGGTGATCACCGGGTTTTCCTCGGCCATGGTGATGGGATGTACCGTCGGCTCACGGGTTTCATCGGGAAGCTTGGCCTTGGCCACGTTGACCTTGTCGCGTACGTCGGCCAGGGCTTTGTCGGGATCGAAGCCCGCCACGAACTCCAGGGTGACGGAGGCATGTCCCTGTCCGGCGTTGGCAGTCATTTCCTTGACGCCCTGTATGGCCTTGAGCTCGTTCTCCATGGGCCGCACCAGCATGCGCTCGCCGTCTTCGGGCGAGATGCCCGGGTGGGAGATGGACACGTAGATATAGGGGATGGTGATGTCCGGTTCCGCTTCCTTGGGAATGCTCAGCCAGGCGGACAAACCTGCAGTGAGCAGCAGCAGGAACAGCAGGGTCATGGTGCGCTTGTGCACCAGCGCCCAGTCGATGAGCCTGTCCATGCTCAGGACGCTCCGGGTTTGCCGGTACTGGTTTCCACCTTGTCACCCTCACGGACGAAAGCCTGGCCGACGGTGATGACCTGCACTTCGTCTTTCAGGCCGCGGATCCAGGTGCCGTCGGTATCACTGCGCACCACGTCGATGGGCGTGAACTGCACCTCGCCGTCTTTCACCCATTTGATGCCGATGACACCGGCTTCGTTGAGGGCCATGAGTGCGGGTGTAATCTTGATGGCTTGAATCTGCTCCAGGGGGATCTGCAGTTCCACGCTCAGGCCGCCGAGGAGGTGCCCATCGGCGTTGTCCAGGGCGACTTCCACGCGGAAGGTGTTGGTGTCCTCGTCGGCCACGCTGGACAGGTAGCGGATCTTTCCCTTGTGTTCCTCGCCGCTGGCGAGGGTCATAATGGCCTGCTGGCCCACGTGCAGATGCTGGATGTCCCGCTGGGTAACATCACCGCGCACCACCAGGGGATCGAGATCCACGACAGTGGCGACAGGGGTGCCCACGCTCAGGTAGTCACCGACTTCCACGTTGCGTTCCAGCATGACGCCGGTGAAGGGAGCCTTGATGACTGTGTTCCTGATTTCCCGCTGCAGGGCGGCGACCCGCGCCTGGCTTTCCTTGAGCAGCGCTTTCTTGCGGGCCACTTCCGCCTTGCCCTGAAAACCCTTGGTGTTGAGGGAGGATGCGCCTTCGTATTCGAGCTGCCGCTGGGCCAGTTCGGCCCGGGCGTGCTGCAGCATCTGTGGCCGATCGTTGAGGGCGATCTTCAGCAGGGCTTCTCCGGTTTCGACGGACTCGCCGCGCTGCTTGAGAATTTCCACCACCCGGCCATCCACTTCTGCCTTCAGTGTGACCCGGCGGTTGGGTTCGGTACGGCCATACAGGGTGATGTTCTGGTCGACCGCCTGTGCGTGCATGGTTTTCACCCGTACCTTGATCAGAGACGGTGTCTTGCTTTCTTCCTGCTTTTCACTGCCGCTGTCCGTATCACCGTTGATGCTTCCCGAAGCCAGCCAGGTGGCCAGGCCCACGGCGAGGAGCAGGGAGATGATCCAGGGGCGTTTGCTGAACATGTTGGTTTCCAATGCGGTTAACGGGCCGGTTTGCGATCGAGATCCTGCAGTTCCCGGTCCAGCTGATAGCGGTCTGACGTGACGTAGGCTTCCATCCTGTTCAGTTTGCGCTCCAGCCTGCGAAAACGGTATTTGGCGGTCGAGAGTGTCTCTCTGGGAGATTTTCGGTACTGACGCCAGTATTTCTCTTCCCTGTCATCGTCATAGAGGTCGCGGGGTTTCTCGGGCAGAAACATGGCTGCAAAGACATACAGACCTACGGTAACAAATGTGAACATGATGGCGGAAAGTACGGTCAGCCCCCGGACAACATTCACGTCCCACGAGAAGTAGTCGGCGATACCTGCGCAGACGCCTGCAATTTTCCTGTTTTCCGTGTCACGGTAGAAACGGTTGTGGCAGCCCCAGTCGCAGCTCATTGCTTGTTTCTCCAGCCGGGTGCTTCCCGGTCGAGTATGGTTTCCAGTGAATCGACACGTTTTTCCAGCTTTTCTGACAGCGCCCACAAGTCGGCCAGTGTTTCTTCGTCAGCCTTGGACAAGGCTTTGCTGGCCCGGGCTTTGTACGCGTAATGCAATATCAGCCACAGGGGTACGACGACCACCAGAAAGATGATGGGCAGCGCCAGCAGCATGTCATAATCGATGTTCATTTTTTGTCGTCCAGGTCGCGGAACTGACGCTTGAGATCATAGTTGTCGTCGGTGACGATGCGCTCCAGCACGCGAATACGGTTTTCCATTTCATCGATACGGGCCTGCATGCGCTGGCGTTCCTTGCCGGATGCTTCGATATCTCCCCGGCTGTCAAAATACTGTTTGACGACGCCGCCCAAAATCCCCAGGGCAACGATGATAACGACCATTTCAAACGGGTTCATGGGACTCTATCCTCTGAAAATTATTGCTTCTTTTCTGACAGGCGGGATTTGAGTTCGCTCAACTCATCCTCGATTATATCCTCTGCCTCCAGTTCCGCGAATTTATCTTCCAGCGTGGGATCACGCCCCACATCGAAGGATTCCACCCGGCCTTCCATGTGTTCCATTTTCTGTTCGACGGTTTCGAAGCGGGACAGAGCATCATCGATGCGGGTATCGTGCAGCTTCTCGCGGGTACGCAATCTCCCGGAAACTGTTTTCTGCTTCATCATCATGGTCTTGTGACGGGCCTTGGCGTCATCCAGCTTCTTCTGGAGTTTGGCCGTGTCCTGGTTCAACTGTACGAGCTGGCCTTCCAGTGCCTCCAGTTCCATATCCATGCTGGCAGCAGCGTTTTCGAGATTGTGTTTTTCCTTCAGTGCTGCGCGGGCCAGGTCTTCCCGGTCTTTGGACAGGGCAAGCTCCGCTTTGCGCTGCCAGTCGCCGATCTCGGCATGCATGATGTCGATATGGCGTTGCAGCTTCTTCTTTTCAGCGATGGTGCGGGCCGCATCGGAGCGTACTTCCACCAGCGTGTCTTCCATTTCCTGGATGACCAGGCGGATGATTTTTTCCGGGTTTTCGGCTTTGTCCAGCATCGCAGTGATGTTGGAGTTGATGATGTCATGGAGACGGCTGAAGATTCCCATGTTATTGATCCTCTGTTGTGATTGTTTCAGATTCCGGCCAGCCAGCCTGTTTGCTGTGGCGGCTGGCCGAATATCGGGATTATTGTGAAACTATCCCGGTTGTCCTGTAGTTGCCGGTGAGGTGCTCGGTGTTTTTTTTCCTCTCCGGAAATGTTTTGCTGATCACAATCCGTAGTGGCAGCGGTTTCCGGTGCGAAATCCGGTTCATCCAGCTGGCTGGCCAGTTGTTCGGTATTCGGCATTTTCCAGAAAGCATTCTGGCCGAATTCCATTGTCATTTGTGAAAGTGCCTGGTTGCCCTGCTGGATGATCTCATCCTTCAGGCTGGCTTCGGTGCCTTCCTGGGCGAAAACAGGGCTGCTCATCAATGCTGCCGTGAACAACAGGATAATCGTCTTTGATTTTTTGTTATTTGAGTTTTTCATGTCCTTTCCTCCTTAAGCGGGGATGAATTGTTTTGTCTTGCCAATAACCAATCAGGAATCGTGCCAAAAATCCTTGATGTGCTTAACTCATTGTAATAATAAAAAAATTCCCTGGCGCTCTACTTTGCTGTTTGCCTGGCAGTGATGAAAAATACTAAAAAGCGGTTAAATAAAACAATAAGTGGTAAAAAAGACCAATATGATCTAGCATTTCTGCTATGAGCACCCATCAAAATCTTGTCGGCCAATCCTCTGCCTTTCTGGAAACCCTTGAGCGGGTATCCCGTGTAGCTCCGCTATCCAAGCCGGTGCTGATTATCGGAGAACGCGGTACTGGTAAAGAGTTGACCGTCGACAGACTGCATTTCCTTTCGCCGCGCTGGGAAAATGTGCTGGTCAAGCTCAACTGTGCCGCTCTGCCGGAAACCCTGCTCGAAACCGAGCTTTTCGGTTATGAACCGGGGGCATTTACCGGTGCCGGCAAATGCCACACGGGGCGCTTCGAACGTGCGGATGGCGGTACACTGTTCTTGGATGAAATCGCCAGCATGTCTTTGCGGCTGCAGGAAAAACTGCTGCGGGTCGTGGAGTATGGGGAGTTCGAGCGGGTTGGAGGGGATGCCACCCTGTCCGTGGATGTGCGGGTAATCGGCGCGGCCAATGCCGATTTGCCCGCTATGGCGGAAAAGGGGGAGTTTCGTGCGGATCTGCTGGACAGGCTCAGTTTCGATGTCATTACCCTGCCGCCGCTGCGATTCCGCAGATCGGATATTCCTCTGCTGGCAGAGCGGTTTGCCCTGGGTATGACGCGAGAGCTGGAAAGAGCCTACTTTGCCGGTTTTTCAGAAACTGCCCTGGAACAGATGCTGGCTTACAACTGGCCCGGAAATGTCAGGGAACTGAAAAACGTCGTGGAAAGGGCTGTATACCGGGTGGCGCCGGATGAACAGATCGTTGAGTTCGAATTCGATCCCTTCGACTCGCCCTGGCGCCCTGGAGGAAACCAACCGGAGATGGCTGAGGCGCAGTCTTCTCCGGCTGTTCCTGAAAATTGGCCGGAGAATGTACCGCCGGCAGCGCTTCCCGGTGATTTCAAAGCGCATATTCAGGAATATGAGCAAGCCCTGTTGCAGCGTGCACTGGAGCAGAACAGGTACAATCAGCGCCAGACGGCGCAGATGCTGGGCTTGAGCTATCACCAGCTTCGCGGATACCTGAAAAAATATCATTTTTCAGGCAAACAAAAGCCCCCGCACCAGGCGGGGGCTGAATTAGGCTAGCCGGTAAACGGGCTTTACTTGATCTTGCCTTCCTTATACATCACATGCTTGCGCGCCTTGGGATCATATTTTTTGATCTCCATCTTGCCGGACTGGGTGCGCTTGTTTTTTGTTGTGGTGTAGAAGTGCCCGGTATTGGCGCTGGAAACCAGACGAATCTTTTCACGAACTGCCTTTGCCATGATCTACTCCTTTATACCTTTTCGCCGCGTGCGCGAATTTCCGCAAGCACGGTGTCAATGCCTTTCTTGTCGATGGTACGCATACCAGCGGCGGTTACACGCAAACGTACCCAGCGCTGCTCGCTTTCCACCCAGAAGCGATGATAATGAAGGTTGGGCAGGAAACGCCGGCGGGTTTTCCTGTGGGAATGGGAAACATTGTTTCCGGTAACCGGGCGTTTACCTGTTACCTGACACACTTTGGACATGGTCTTGGCCTCAAAATTTCTGGTTCATTGGGCTCAATAATCAATATTGGGCCGGAAAAGACGCGCATTTATACCAGAGCGGCCGCGGGATGGCAAATTTTCTTGTGCACAAGCAACCTGTTTCGGGGCAGGAGACGCATGGGGTTTTACTGTCCCCGTCGCACAACAAACAATAAAAACAATGGATTGTACTGGTTGTCAGCTTCAGTGGCGTCCGTCAGCAATGTCCGGGCAGGTATCCTTCGGCAGTTTGCCATATACTTAAACCTGAATCCGTGACTTCGGCAGCCACCTGAAAGTCGTTCGCCCGATGATAATCGCGTAAAATTGCAGTTCCAGTGATTTTCATGATTTCACCCAAGGGGTGAACTGCCAATGACATT
>NZ_JBHNMF010000061.1:0-11416 GCF_048562965.1 Thiolapillus sp.
CTAAAAAGCATGCCATAACTTCCCGCTTTTCACCTGGGTGGCCCTGGCAAAAGATTGTTCAATGCTGTTGTGCTGTCAGCCGTGCGTAAAGCAGGGGCAGCTGTCCGGGCAGTTCCATGGGGTCACGGATCACCACATAGCCGCTGTTGCCGAACAGATGGGGCAGGTAGTCGTTGCCCTTTTCATCGATAGTGACGCAGAAGGGATGGAAGCCCAAGTTGCGCACGCTTTGTACCGCGTGGCGGGTGTCCTCGATACCGTAACGGCCTTCGTACTGATCGAGATCGTTGGGCTTGCCGTCGGTGAGTATGAGCAGCAGGCGGCGTCCCGCGCCCTGTTGCTTCAGTTGCTCCGCCGCGTAGCGTATGCCCGCGCCCAGGCGGGTATAGTAGCCGGGTTTGAGTGCTTCGATGCGGCCACGGATGCGGCCGCTATAGCTTTCATCGAAGGTCTTGATGGCATGAATGCGGATGGGATCGCGCTTGCGGGAGGAGAAACCGTAGATGCCGAACTGGTCGCCCGTGGCAGCCAGGCTTTCGGCGAACAGGTAGAGGCTGTCCTGGATCACATCCAGTACCCGTGATTCATCATTCACCCAGGTGTCCGTGGAAAGAGACAGGTCCGCCAGCAGCAGGCAGGCTAGATCCCGGGCGCCGGCGTTCATCTGCCGGTAGAGATTGTCCGCCGCCACATTGCAGCCGCTGGCGCGGTCGGTGCGGTAGCGCAGGTAGGCATCCAGGTCCACTTCCTCGCCATCTGGACGGGCGCGGTGCCACACCCGCGCGGGCGCCAATGCCTGGAACTGACTGCGCAGCTTGGCGGCGGTGCGGTTGAGGCGCTCAGGCAGGGGGATGGCCAGGGCGTCTTTTGCCACCAGCTCGATGATGCGGCAATGATCGGGGACGAGCTGGCGTTTCTTCCAGTCCCATTCCGGCAGCATGAGGTCGTCGCTGAGGATCTCGTCGTCTTCGGATTCTGCCGGCAGATCCAGGTCGAACCTGATCTTTGTCTTGGCTGCCTTGCCGTTGCGGGTGACGCTGATCTTGTCCAGGTCACGGGCCACCTCATCCGCCCGCTGATCGTCTTCTTCATCTTCGCTGCCGCGATCCACGTTGACATGTTCGCCCCAGGAGAACAGGTTTTCCATGCGCACGGTGATCAGGCCGCGGTCCTCGTCCTGGGTTTGCGCCTGCTCTGTCTGCTTGCGCGGGACTTCTTTGAGTTCTTTGGCACTGCCGCCGCCGGCTTCTGCATTTTGGGCTGGTTCGGTGGCTGGCATGTGGGCCGCTTCCGGTGGATTGGGGTGCAGCCACAGTGGCACCGGCAAGGGCATGCGGCGGGCAGGCGGCAGGCGTTCCATGCTGCCTGGCTCGACCAGTGCGCGGCGTATGGCCTGTTCCTGGGCCATTTCGTCAGCCGGCCACCTGCCGGCAGCGCGCTGTTGCAGGTGCGTTTCCACCAGCCGCAGGTACTTGTCGTGCAGGCCGGGGTAGCGTTCCAGTGCCGCACGGCTCAGTTTCTGGTTGTGTGTGAACCAGGGTTCGGGTTCGTCATCGGTTTCCATGGCAGCCAGAGCGCCCAGCCACAGGTAGAGATCGCGGTTGAGATCCCGATCGGCGAAGCAGTCGATCTCGGGGGGTAGGCGCAGGGCATTCTCATCACGCCATGCGAGTTCTGCCTTCTTGTTGGTTCCAGCCATGCGCTGCAGCAGCGTGCGGCGGGAATTGATCAGGGTGGCATCGGCGCCGGCTATTTCCAGTCCGCCATCACCGCCCAGGGCGCGAAACCAGATGCCCAGAAGATGCTGGATGTCACTGAGACGCACAGCGGCATCGGGAAAGCGCTGCTCGCTGCGCCTGGTGATGAAGTCATGCCACCAGCCGCCGACATGTTCTTCCATTTCCACCAGTTCGAGAAGGTCAGAAACAGTCTTTGCCATGATCTTTTCCCGTTATCTTGTGGCTGGCACATTCCCCGTCTACCCATTTGAGCAGGCCGGGTTTGCCTTTTTGTGCTTCCACCTGAATGCAGGCTTCGATGCATTCGCCGCACTGGGTGCAGGTGAACATCTTGCGCTTCAGCGTGCGGGGCTTGAGGCGCATGGGGCATATATTGTCGCAGGCATTGTTGCAGTCGTGACAGTCTTTTGCCTCCTTGCGGTTGAAGCCGATGGTCATGGCGCTCCTGTTTGCCATCCAGGCCAGCCCCTGGATCAGACCCACTGAGCAGCCGAAACGGCAGAACAGGTGCCGGGCGAAAATGAAATCCAGCGCCAGCACCAGGGTCACGACGGTGATGAAGAGAAACTGGGGCAGGGTGAGCTGCCAGTGCAGGAGGTTGTAGTAAACCACGTCGGGGGGGATGGCGTAGGTGAGGATGGCAACGGCCCAGACGACAGCCATGCCAACGCTCAACAGCAGCAGGGGTATCCAGTACAGGCGGCTGGTCCTGAGTATTTCGCCGCTGGGCTGCTGCAGGGGCAGAGGCGCCTTCTCCCAGAGCGTGGGCTTGCCCGTGGCGTGCAGCATCAGCCTGTTGAGGCTTTCCACCATGGTGAAATGCGGACAGAGCCAGCCGCAGTAGAGCCGACCCCAGCGCCAGGCAACAAAAATCAGTAACAGTCCGGCTGATGCAAGGGGCAGGAATGCCTTGAAAATCAGGTTGACGATAACTTCGGATGACGGGGTGAAACCGTACTGGAACCCGGTAAAACCCAGGTCCCAGTCCTGTCCGAACAGGATCAGGTTGTTCCGGTACAGGTCGAAGCGGAAGATGTTCAGGGGCGGCGCCAGAAGGAACAGGACAAAGAATGCAATTTGCAGGAGCAGGCGCTTGTTGTGTATCGCTCCCTTTTGTGGCGTCGCCTCTCTGGTCACAAAAACCGGCCGATGAGAGGATAACGCCAGGCCTGTCCCGACATGGCCCTGGTCAGGGCCAGCAGGCCGGGAACCAGGAAAGGCAGAATGACCAGCAGTGTATAGACTTCGAGTGCGACAAGGCTGTGGATGCTGATCAGGTTGTCCAGACTGGTATATCCGCCGGCCAGGGCAGCGATGAGATTGATGAGAAAGAAAAGTGCGGTGCTGATCAGGGCGGCAATCCAGGGCTGTATGACATGGGAACGCACGAACAGACTGGGGTCGTTCCTGTGCCGGAAATAGATGACCCCCAGTGCGAACAGAGGCAGCACGGGGAACAGCAGGTTCAGCATGTACAGAGCCTCGGCCGTGATCGCCAGACCCTGTTTTTCGGGGGCTTGTTGGGGAGCTTCCATGTTTAACCTCGGGGTAAGCTGATGTTGATGACTTCCATGAGCGCGTTGCGGGTTTCCAGGTCGTCGGTCAGGGGTTCGGCCATGGCGGCAAGGCAGGCTTCGCTGGGATTCATGCCGCTCTTGATCAGACGTGCCGCGTAAATCAGAAGCCGTGTCGAAGCGGCTTCCTCCAGATCGTGATCCTTGAGTACCCGCAAGGCAGCAGCGAGCTTCACCAGGGCCTTGGCTGTTTTTTCGTCGCTACCGGTTTCCTTCTGAATGATTTCCTGTTCCAGCTCAGAAGCAGGGAAGTCGAAGGTCATGCCCACGAATCGCTGGCGGGTCGAGGGCTTCATGCCCTTGAGAATATTCTGGTAGCCCGGATTGTAGGAAACCACCAGCATGAACTCGGCTGGCGCCTTCAGGGTTTCCCCCGTGCGTTCAATGGGCAGTATGCGCCGGTCGTCGGTGAGTGGATGGATGACCACGGTGGTGTCCTTGCGCGCTTCCACCACCTCGTCCAGGTAACAGATGGCGCCTTCGCGCACGGCGCGGGTGAGGGGACCGTCCACCCAGAAGGTGCCCTGTTCGCCGATGAGGTGTCGTCCGACAAGATCGGCGGCCGTCAGGTCATCGTGGCAGGACACGGTATACAGAGGGCGCCCGAGATGGGCAGCCATGTGCTCGATAAAACGGGTTTTACCGCAGCCAGTCGGTCCCTTGATCATGACCGGTAGCTGGTTGTTCCAGGCGTGTTGAAAAAGATCTGCTTCGTTACCCTGGGGCAGATAGAACGGAATATCTTCTGAATTCAACAGGTACTACTCCTATGCGGCGATATTGAAAGCGAAAGCAATCAGTGATCCTACCAGAAGAAGCCAGATGCTGATCACCCAGCGCCAGAAGCCGGACACCTGCTTCAGTCCCATGAAATAGTCGCCGATCAGTTGCCCCTTGAGCAGCGCGAAACCCAGCACCATCAGTGAAATCTGCAGACCGGAAAAATGCTGGGTGCCAATGAACCAGGTGACGAAAGTCAGGGCCATGAGCAGCAGGTAGATCCAGGTGCAGGGACGAATGAATGTTTTTTTCTCGGTCATGGTATTCATCTCATCACGTAAACCAGGGGGAACAGGACCATCCATACCAGGTCCACCATATGCCAGTAGCTGGCGCCGGTTTCAACACCGGTATGTTCCTGTGCAGAATAGCCTCCCGCGCGGGCCTTGAGGGCGACAGCCGACAGAATGATCATTCCGAGAATGACATGCAGGAAGTGAAAGACGGTCAGGGACAGATAGAACATGTAGAAGGTATTGGTGTTCAGATTTACACCGTGTGAAAAATGGTGGTTGTACTCCATGCTTTTTACTGCGAGGAATACCACTCCCATGAACAGTGCGCCAAGGAGCCAGTGGAAACAGCGTTTGCTGTTGTCCTTCCGGATTGCTGAAACCGCACGTACCACGAAATAGCTGCTGGTGATCAGTGCCAGGGTGTTGATCAGTGCGGCATTGCGGTCCAGGGTCAGCTGATAGGTGTTGAACAGCTCTACATGGTTGGCGCGGGTAAAGGCGTAGACAGAAAAGAATACGCCAAACGTCAGAAGTTCGGCCATGATGAAGATCCAGATGACGAGGTCACCGGGGGGCCACTTGTTTTTTTCCATGGGGTTCATCAGGTTTTCGCTATCCCAAAATTGAATAAGGCGGATGATAATTCATCCGCCTTATTCTTGAACATGTGAATTCGCAAGGAAGGCGTGATGCCCTCCTTGCGATATGGACTTACTTGCTCAGTTCCACAGTAGCTTCCGGATCGTTCTTGCCTACAAAGAAGCTGACGACATAAAGGGTCAGACCGATGAGGAAGACAAAACCGGTGATTTCCCGCAGCCAGTAGAACAGGGCGATCTTGTCCTGTACCACCATGAAGTCCATGGGATTGTCACTGAAGCGCTGCAGGTAGACCTGCAGGATGCCTGCGCCGGTAAGGAACAGGGTGATGAATACCATGGAGATGGTCATCAGCCAGAAAGACCACATTTCCATGCTCTGGGAACGTGCACTGTTGCAGGCTTCACGACCACGCATGAGCGGCATGGAGTAGGAGATCATCGCCAGTACGATCATGACATAAGCGCCATAGAAAGCCATGTGACCGTGGGCTGCAGTGATCTGGGTACCGTGAGTGTAGTAGTTCACGGGAGCCAGGGTGTGCAGGAAGCCCCATACGCCGGCGCCGAGGAAGGCCATGACCGCAGTACCCAGAGCCCACAGGACAGCTGCCTTGTTGGGGTGGTTGCGGCGACGCTTGTTCACCATGTTGAACGCATACACGGTCATCATGAAGAAGGGGATGGGCTCCATGGCTGAGAAGATGGAACCGAACCACTGCCAGAATTCGGGAGCACCGATCCAGTAGTAGTGGTGACCTGTTCCGATGATACCGGTGATCAGGGTCATGGCGATGATGATATACAGCCATTTCTCGATGACCTCGCGGTCCACGCCGGTAGTCTTGATCAGGATGAAGGCCAGGATGGCGCCAAGGATCAGTTCCCAAACACCTTCTACCCACAGATGCACTACCCACCACCAGTAGTACTTGTCCATGACAAGATTGGTGGGGTTGTAGAATGCAAACAGGAAGAATACGGCAAGGCCGGTCAGACCCATCAGCAGCACCAGGTTCACGACAGTCTTACGACCCTTGAGGATGGTCATGCCGATGTTGAACAGGAACGACAGGGCGACGATGACGATGCCTATCTTGGTGATAGTGGGCTGTTCCAGGAACTCTCTACCCATGGTGGGCAGCAGGTCGTTCATGGTCAGTTCTGCCAGGGTGGCATAAGGCACCAGCAGATAGCCAAGAATGGTGGCAGCACCGGCGACCAGGAAGATCCAGAACATCAGATATGCGAGCCAGGGGGCAAACAGTTCTGTTTCTGCTTCTTCCGGAACCAGATAGTAGGCCGCTCCCATAAAGCCGAACAGCAGCCATACGATAAGCAGGTTGGTGTGCACCATACGTGCCACGTTGAAGGGGATCTCAGGGAACAGGAAGTCCCCGATAACATACTGGGCGCCCATGATCAGGCCGAACAGTATCTGTCCCACAAAGAGTCCGATTGCCGCGATAAAATACAGCTTGGCAACCTTTTGTGATTCATATTTCATGGTAATTACTCCTTAAAATCCAGGTTGCTTCAGCCTTTGACGGTAGGCGGCCAGTTGGATGTGTTGATGCCGGAAACATATTTCAGGAATTCGGCAACAGCAGTCAGTTCTTCGTCGCTGAGATTGAACTGGGGCATGCTGCGTCGGCCTGGAACACCATCCTTGGGGCGGCTCATGATGAAGCCCTTGATGGCGTCGACACTGCCATAGCGCTTGTAGACATTTCCCAATTCTGGAGCAAAGTATGCGCCTTCACCCAGCAGGGTGTGGCAGCCGATGCAATCGTGGTCTTCCCACACTTTCTTGCCCAGGGCAACGGTATCATTGAGTGCTTCATGATTGTCGCGCTCGGGCCAGGCCTGGTGGGTCTGGTAAGTTAGCGCCAGGAATGCCAGGAAGAAGAACAAGGTTCCCCCATAGAATATATTCCTGGCCATGGCTTTGGTAAATGCCTGTGCCATAAGAGTAATCTCCCTTGATAAATTTAGGTATGAGTAATGTGCCTATTGCGCTAAAAAAGCGCTTTGATCCATGTCAATTGATATACTGATCATTGTCAATGAAACATAGATAGTTCTTGGAACTGCAAGCCCCTATCAGGTGTGCGGGATGCATGATACCAAATCATTCTTAATCAGGTGTTAATATTTTGCTAGAACAATTAAAAAATAACTTAATATTTCATAGGCTTACGGATGAGCAAATGGACCGGGTGGTGCAGCGCGCCAAAAGGATCAGTCTGGTGGACGGAGAGGCTTTGTTCCAGCAGGGTGATACGGCGACGCGTTTTTATCTGGTGGTGGAAGGGCATATGAAGCTGTTTCGCCTGGCACCCGACGGTAACGAAAAGGTGATCGAGCTGGTCGATACCGGCCACACCTTTGCCGAAGCGCTGATGTTTCTGGAGCAGCCCCGATACCCTGTCGGGGCCGTGGCCCTGGGTGATACCGAACTGATCAGTGTGGACGCGGCTGATTTTTCTGCCATCCTGCGGGACTCGGTGGATCTGTGCCTGGCGCTGCTGGGGGATATGAGCTTTCGCCTGCGTTCCCTGATCCGGGAAATCGACGACCTGAGCCTGCACAGCGCCACCTGTCGCGTTGCCGCTTTCATTCTTGCCCGGGCGCCGGCGGATTGTGATGATTTTGATCTGGAAATTCCCAAACATGTGATCGCCTCGCGGATATCTGTGAAACCAGAGACTTTTTCCAGAATAATCAAGAGTCTGAAATCAAAAAATGTGCTGGAGATCAAGGGCAGCAAGGTGCATCTGCTGGACAGGGAGGCGCTTGAAGATGCGGCTGATGTGTGTGGTCTGCCGGTGGAGGTGACCTGACCGGGCGCTGATTCCGGCAGGCGTCACGGGAGACGCCTGCCGTGTTTCCGGGTGTTACTGATAGCGTTTGAGGATAGCCTTGCGGGCTCTGGTGTATTCGGATTCTGACAGCAATCCTTTCTTGTAGCTTTCTTCGAGATCCTGAAGTTCCTGTCCCATGGTGGTCGTGGTGATCTGGGAGTTTACCTTGGCGCCGCCGCCGCCGCAGCCTCCGACAGTCAGCAGGGTTGCAAGGGCTGCAGCAAACAGGATGGAAGAGTATTTCATTGCGTCAAACTCCTTAGAATTGTTAACGTTAGTTATCGGCAAATTATAGCAGTCCAAAGGTTCTTCAGGGAGTGCTTTGTTCCTGCAGCCAGGGCCCCGTCATCTAAATCTTGGCTGGGGTGGTGTCTGATCGGAAAAACGCCGTAAATACATCCATGTAGGCTCCGCGTCGGCATCCCTGCCTCCGAGGTTTTCCGATCAGATGCCACCCCACCTTATCAATAACTCAGGAACTTAGATGACGTGGTCCTGTTCCTGCAGCAGTTTTACCTGGAACAGGCTGTCCCGTTCCTCCTCCTCCAGCGTTTCCTGAATGAAGTGGATGCTGGCCTCGTAACGGGGAATGATGTTGTATTTCAGGGCGTTCACACGTTTCTGGGTCTTGCGCTGTTCATTCAGCATCCTGCGCAGGGCGATTTCCGCCTCTCCCAGTTGCGCCAGTACCACTGCCATGTCCGTCAGGTAGATACGCATCCTGTCGAAACTGGCGTCTGTCCACATCAGGCTCACGGGCTGCAGCGGGCGTTTGCCGGCCCTGACGGCGGGATATTCCACGCCCAGATTGCTGCGGGGCAGGATTTTCACCTCCACACTGGGTTCCAGCCCCAGACCCGCCAGGTGCAGCATGCGTTCTCCCATGCGCATGTGGGTGATACTCAGCCAGTAGTAGGCGCTGTCCACGAGTTGTGCAGCTTCCTCCCGCAGTTTCCGGTACGTGCCCAGCTGTTCCCGCACCATGCGTGTCAGCAATTCGCGTTTGCGTTCCAGCAGGTCGTGTCCTGTAGTGAGGAATTCCAGCTGGTTCTCCAGCTGCAGCAGCGCGTTGCGCGTGGGTGGTATGGGCAGGCGCTGGGTCATGGGCTGCTGTTCCAGTGGTGGTAGCGGGCCAGGTCGGCCTCGCTCACCCGGGACAGTACGTCGCCCGGCAGCAGGGACAGCAGTTCCCAGGCGATGTTCAGGGTCTGGATGATGGAGCGGTCCTCGTCCATGCCCTGTGCCAGGAAACACTGTTCGAAGCCATCGGCAAACTGCAGGTACTTGCGGTCCAGGTCCGGTAACTCGTCCGGCCCGATGATGGAAGCGAGGTTGCGCACTTCCAGCGCCTTGGCGTAGGCAGCATACAGCTGGTTGGCCACGCGGGGATGGTCTTCACGGGTATCGTCCTTGCCGATGCCATCCTTCATCAGGCGTGACAGGGAAGGCGGAATATTGACCGGTGGATACAGATCCTGGTTGTTCAGTTCCCGTGACAGTACGATCTGTCCTTCGGTAATGTAACCGGTGAGGTCCGGAATCGGGTGGGTGATGTCATCGGAAGGCATGCTCACCACCGGCACCATGGTGATGGAGCCGTGCCGTTCGCGTACCCGGCCCGCGCGTTCGTAGATTTCCGCCAGGTCGGAATACAGGTAGCCGGGGTAGCCCTTGCGGGTGGGCACGTCGCCCTTGGCGGTAGCCACCTCGCGCAGGGCTTCGGCGTAGTAGGTCATGTCCGTGAGCACCACCAGCACATGCAGGTCCAGGTCGAAGGCAAGGTATTCTGCTGCGGTCATGGCCGTGCGCGGGAGGATCAGTCTTTCGATGGGGGGATCATCGGCGAGGTTGGTGAACATCACCACGCCGTTGGATTCGAAGTCCTCGCGGAAGAACTGGGCATCTGCGTAGGAGACACCCATGGCGGCAAACACCACCACGAAGCGGGATTCCTCGCCGAGCAGTTTTGACTGGCGGACGATCTGCGCGGCGAGCTTGTTGTGGGGCAGGCCGGAACCGGAAAAGATGGGAAGTTTCTGTCCCCGCACCAGGGAATTGAGACCGTCGATGGCGGAAATGCCCGTCTGGATGAACTCCCGGGGGTAGGCGCGGGCGATGGGGTTGATGGGCTGGCCGTTCACGTTACGGCGCAACCGGGAAACGATGGGTGGACGGTCGTCGCGGGGCTCGCCGATACCGTTGAATACCCGGCCGAGTATGTCCGGGGAGAGGGGCATTTCAAAAGGCGCCTCCAGGAAACGGACCCAGGTATCATCCAGGCTCAGGTCGTCCGTGCCTTCGAGGATCTGCACCATTACCAGTTCATCGGAGCTGAGAATGACCTGGCCGTTGCGTTTCTGACCCCGCTGGTCGCGGATGCTCACGCGGTCGCCGAAGGCCACGCCGGGCACACCCCGGAGAAAGAGCAGGCCATTGTGTGCCGCGGAAGCGTAGCGGTATTCCTTCTCCCTCATGCAATTTTACTCCTCATACTCCTGGCGCAGCTTTTCCAGCTGGGAGCGGAATTCTTCGCCCAGTGCATGGAGTTCATCCAGCTGATCGTTGCCGTAGAGATTCTTGCTGCGCCGGGCGCGACTGAGCAGAGGCAGTGCCAGCAGGGCGGAAACGGGTACACCAGCCTTTACCAGCGCCTGGCCCTGCTGATACAGACCGATCATGAGGTCCAGCAGGGCAAACTGTTTCTGGGGCGAGCAGTAGCTGTCCACCTCGTCCAGTGCGTTCTGCTGCAACAGCCCTTCCCGCAGCAGGGATGCCATCTCCACCGTCCAGCGCTGAATGGGTGACAGTGCTTCCGCGCCAACCAGGTTGATGATACGGGCGAGTTCTTCCGCCCGGCTGAGCAGGTTCAGCGCTAGGCTGCGCTTTTCCTGCCAGCTCTCATCCACGTTTTCAGACCACCACCTGGCGGCCGCTTCCACGGCATCTGAAAAGCTCTCCGTCCAGGACACGGAAGGATAATGCCGTGCATCGGCAAGGAGTTTGGACAGTGCCCAGAAGGTCTGGATGATGTCCTTGGTGTGGTTGGTGACCGGCTCGGAAAAGTTGCCACCGGGGGGGGGATACCGCGCCGATGAGGGAAACAGAACCGCTTTCTCCCGACAGGGTTTCCACCCGGCCGACGCGCTCGTAGAAAGACGCCAGCCGCGAAGCCAGGTAGGCAGGATAGCCTTCCTCCACCGGCATCTGGCCGAGGCGTCTGGCGACCTCGCGCAGGGCTTCCGCCCAGCGGCTGGTGGAGTCGGCCAGCATCACCACGTCATGCCCCTGGTCCCGGTAGTATTCTGCCAGGGTTACGCCGAGATAAATCGATGCTTCCCTGGCGACCACGGGCATGTTGGAAGTGTTGGCCACCAGCAGGGTGCGTTCCATGAGGGAACGGCCGGAATAGGGGTCGGTCAGTTCGGGGAAGTAATCGAGAATGTCCACCAGCTCGTTGCCGCGTTCGCCGCAGCCCACATAGATGACGATGTCGGCGTTGGTCCAGCGGGCGATCTGCCGCTGCCAGCCATGGAGAGCGAAGCGAAGGCTGGTAGACCCCAGTAGCCGCGAGGCCGCACTGCTTACCCGTCGTGCGCATAGCGCCAGAGGGGAAGCAAAGTAGGC
>NZ_JBHNMF010000062.1:0-11415 GCF_048562965.1 Thiolapillus sp.
GATGGATAACCATGGCATTATGCTTCCTCCAGGTTTTGCGTGAGCCAGTCGTTCAATATCTGGCGGGTTCGGAACAAAGGATAGCTCCTTTTTGGAATATAATCACATGGTACCCGACATCTAGTACAGAGTGAATGGAGAAAAAATATGCAACTGGGAATGATCGGTCTGGGCAGGATGGGGGCAAACATGGTGAAGCGCCTCATGCGTTCAGGAATCGAATGCGTCGTGTACGACAACAATCCGTCAGCAGTGGAAGGGCTCGCGTCTGAGGGCGCTGTTGGCGCCAGCAATCTAAAAGACCTGGTAGACCAGCTGCAGGGTCCCAGGCATATCTGGATGATGATTCCCACGGCCTATGTGGACAGCCTGATCGACGAGCTGAAGCCCCTGCTGTCTGCCGGTGATACCCTGATCGATGGTGGCAACTCCTATTACAAGAATGATATCGATCATGCCGGACAGCTGGCTGCCGCAGATATCCATTTTGTGGATGTGGGTACTAGCGGTGGTGTATGGGGCCTGGAGCGGGGGTACTGTCTGATGATAGGCGGTGAAAAAACGGTGGTGAAGCGTCTGGAACCCGTGTTTTCTGCACTGGCGCCGGGAATGGGAGACATTCCCCGTACTCAGGGCAGAGCAGGCGAGCCGAGCCAGTCAGAACAGGGCTATCTGCACTGCGGGCCGGCAGGTGCCGGGCATTTCGTGAAAATGGTCCACAACGGCATCGAGTATGCGCTGATGGCGGCCTATGCGGAAGGCATCAACCTGTTGCGCCATGCGAATGTGGGCAAGGATACGCGGGACCAGGACGCGGAAACGGCACCGCTGAGTGACCCCAGGACCTTTCAGTACGATATCGATGTTATCGAAGTCGCGGAAGTGTGGCGCCGGGGCAGTGTCATTGGTTCCTGGCTGCTCGATCTGACGGCAAATGCCCTGAGCAAGAATCCGGAGCTGGACAGTTTTTCTGGCAAGGTTTCGGATTCTGGTGAAGGTCGCTGGACCAATATCGCCGCCATTGAGGCGGGTGTGCCTGTGCATGTGCTCAGCGCAGCGCTGTTTGACCGTTTTGCCTCCCGTGGAGAGGCGGATTTCGGCAATCGTATTCTTTCTGCCATGCGCTACGAGTTTGGTGGACACCACGAAAAGGAGTAGGCCTCTCTCCGCCTGGTGCCCGCGTTGTGAATAAAGCAGGGTCTTCGCAGTCTGTTGAAAAACAGGATTTTTTGGTTTCCATTGCTGAAAAAATCCATGGCTGGACTTTTTCAGCATCCTGTTTGTCCCGAAAGACGGGAAGGATGCGCCTTCCCGTCACCGGTGATCAGGGGAGAACGGGCTTTCCGTCCTTGAGTGGAATCTGTTTGCCGGGCTTTTCTTTCATCTGTACCTTGGCTTCCCTGTCGCCAATGCGGTAAGTGACTTCATAGCCCACGATTTCTTCCCTGGTTTCCGTTACGGTTTCGCATTTGCGTTGCATCGTCGTGGTGGTCTTCTTGTTCTGTGCATTCTCCTGTACCTTGTTGCCGGTAACACCTCCGGCAACCACGCCCGCTACAGTAGCAAGCGTCTTTCCCTTGCCGCCGCCGATCTGATTTCCCAGCACGCCCCCAATGGCGGCGCCTGTTACCGTACCGGCGATCTGTTTGTCGTCCTTGGGCTGTACTTTCTGGGTGACAGGTACGTCCTTGCATACTTCCTTGGGCGTTTCGCTTTTCTTGACCACTTCTTCGATTTTGATGACTTCGGCAAATTCGGGCTGGTTCTTCTGTACGCCTGCATTGGTCTCTTTCTCATCCTGCTGATCGGAGTTGGAACAGGCGGACAGATTGAATACAGACAGCAGCACCAGTGTACCGGTGGACAGTGTAAGCACGTTGTTCATTTTCATTTTGATACCTTCGCTGGGTGGTTTTCAGTCTTCATCCGGGTAATTGAGGCCTGGCCGCTTGACACGTTTTGTTGATCCCTTACCGCTGCTAGAGGGCTCATCGTCATCCATGAGAATCCGGTTGCCGTCTCCTTCCATGTCTTCATACTGTCCTTTGCGGATAGCCCAAATCAGCACGCCTACGAATACGAGTCCGAAAAAGATCATACCGGGAATGAGGCTGTAGATGACTTCCATGATTCAGGGTTCTCCCGTTTTGAAAAGCGTACGAATACGTGCAGCATTGCCGATAACCAGCAATGAACTGATGGGCATGGAAATTGCGGCTATCAATGGCATTATCATTGCCGCCATGGCCAACGGCACCATGATTATATTATAGGCGAAAGAAATCATGATGTTCTGGCGAATCGTTTTCAGGGTGCGCCGGGAGAGCGCAACGGCCAGGCTGATCTTCTCCAGTTCGTCACTCATGAGCACGATATCTGCGCTTTCGACCGATACATCGGTGCCGGAGCCGATGGCAATACCCACATCTGCCCGGATCAGCGCGGGGGCATCATTGACGCCGTCCCCGACCATGGCAACCAGTTGCCCCTGTTTCTGCAGCTCTGCGATAACCTTGTCCTTGTCCTCAGGCAACACTTCGGCGATCACCTGCATACCTCCCAGCTGTCTGGCTACCGCCTCCGCTACCGAGCGCCTGTCACCGGAAAGCAGGGTCAGCCGGATGTTTTTTGCACGGAGTTCATCAATCAGTGTGCGGGCATCATCACGCAGCCGGTCAGCGATACCGATGATGCCGATATGCCGGCCATCCATGGCTACGTGAACCAGGGAAATGCCCTGATTTTCTAGTTCGGCTGATTGCTCCAGTAACATGTCATCAAGAGCCACTTGCTGTGCCTGTAGCCATTGCAGTGTACCGATAAGTATGTCGGACCCCTCGATGCGAGTGCGGATTCCCTGGCCAAGACTGCTGTGGAAATCCGCTATATCCAGTTCTTTCGGGTCGATGTTTCTGTGTCTGGCTTCGGCAATGATGGCCTGGGCGATGCTGTGTTCGGAGAAACGTTCCGCAGCTGCAGCATATTGCAGCAGGCGTTCTTCTGAAAGCGCCGCCGAAGGAATGGTGCGTACAACCTGCATTTTTCCTTCAGTCAGGGTGCCGGTCTTGTCGAAGACAAAGTGTTCCACATGGGAAAGGGTTTCGAGAACCGCGCCGGTCTTCACCAGAATGCCATGGTGGGCGCCCTGACCGGAAGCCACTGCGATCGCCATGGGGGTCGCGAGTCCAAAAGCGCAGGGGCAGGTGATGATAAGTACCGAAGTGGCTGCCGTCAGAGCGAGTTCGAAATCTTTGTGTACCCAGATGAAGAAGGTCAGGGTGGCAAGGCTCAGGGTGGCCATTACGAACCAGGGAACAATGCGGTCTGCCGTGCACTGGATGGGGGCTTTTGATGCCTGAGCTTCTTCCACCAGGCGGATGATCCGGCCGAGAGCCGTGTTGTTCAGGGTACCGGTAACTTCGATGGTCAGTGCTCCCTGGGTATTGACCGTGCCGGCAGACACCTTGTCTCCCGGGTGTTTCGCAACAGGTTTGGATTCACCACTGAGCATGGCCTCATCGACCTGGCTTTCTCCCTGCAGCACGATACCGTCTACAGGAATTTTTGCACCCGGTTTGACAACCACCTGGTCACCCGGCTTGACCCTGCGTATGGGGACAGATTTTTCCTCGCCGTCCTGCAATACCAGGGCGATCCGGGATTGCAGATCGAGCAGCCTTTGTGTTGCGGCAACGGCATGACGCTTGGACACCCCTTCCAGGTGACGCCCGATGAGGATAACGAAAATGAAGTTTACGACGGTATCGAAATAGACCTGGTGATCGGGAAGATCGGTAAAGGTCACCCAGCTGGAATAGGCCCAGGTAACCACGGCGCCCAGCGCGATGGGGAGATCCATGCCCAGGTGCCGGGTACGCAGGCTGGTCCAGGCCCCCTTGAGAAAGGGCCAGCCGGAATACAGCAGTGTCGGAGTGGCGAGTGCGAATCCGACCCAGTGAAACAGGGTGTGGAACTCGCCTTTGTCGGCACCGCTGTACAGCGCGATGGAAACCCAGATGAGGTTCATCATGGCAAAGCCGGCAAAGGTGATGCGGAACAGCAGATCACGGGTCTGCTTTTTCAGGATGCCTTCGGCGGCTTCAGGGTCGAAAGGCGTAGCTGCATAGCCGACCCTGGCCAGTGAGTTGATGATTTCCGACAGCTGGATGCGGCTGTTGTCCCAGCGCAGCAGCAGGCGTTTGGCGGAAAGGTTGACCCGGGCAGACAATACGCCGGGCAGCTGATTCAGAGTGTGTTCGATGAGCCAGACACAGGCGGCACAGTGTATGCCTTCCACCAGAAGATGAATCTCGCGTTCCTGGCCTTTTTTGTGTACGAATTCGTCTTGGACTTCTTCCAGGTCATACAGTCCCAGATCCTCAGGGGGGGGAGGCGGAGGTTCAAGCAGAAGGCCTTCAGGTGTGCGCTGATAGAAGCCTTCCATGCCGGCTGCATAGATGGCTTCACAGACAGACTGGCAGCCGAAGCAGCAGAAATGCTGCTCCTGACCGTCAATATCAGTTGAATAGTCCTGTTCGGGCAGAGGCAGGCCGCAGTGAAAGCAACCGCCGCCATTTTCTGCGTTCATCGACTGTTGTTGGACAGTACCGATATTCGCTGAGTGATCTTCAGGCTGTCTTCGCCTTTGGTCAGCACAGCATTGAGGTCCCAGATGCCCTTGAGAGGAAAGACAAGTTCGGCGCTGTACACGCCAGGCGCAATTTCCTGCATTTCGGTGCTGAAATCTGCATGAACGTCACTTGGACGGTAGGCTTGTATGACCGCCTTGTCGCCCGCTACTGGCACTCCCCTGGTGTCTACGACATTGAAAGTGTAGCGCGCCGGCTGTCCCAGAATGGGTTTGTGAACGGCGTCCAGTTTCATCTGCCAGCCGAGGCGATTGCGCGCTTCCCGCTGCTTGATGAAGTTTTCTTCCTGATCTTTGCCATGCTCGTAGTAATCTTTTTCCACGAGCCCCGGATTGGTCATGATGGCCGTTACGATAAAGGCGATATTCACGCCCAGTACCAGAAGAAAGCCGCCGATCCACGCAAGCACCCAGGGGTTTCTGAAAGCTCGGTTGCTGCTCTGAGAAAAACGTGGGCTGTCGTTGGCTGGATTATCATTCATGGCAAAGTTCATTATTCAGGAGCAAAAAACATGCTTTCGTAAGAAGAAGTTTGTTTTGGGTTGTCGAGATTCACAACCTTGAAGATGATAGGCGTACGTTCCGCCTTGATTTTTTCTGCAGGCACGTTGATGAACATGATATAGGAGCCGGTATGGCCTTTCTTGGCGATCAGTGTTTCTTCAGCGCCTTTGAGCTGCATGCCCTCTATGCCTGATGCGGTTACCTTGGCGCGAATATCATTCGCAGTCTTGTTCAGGATCTTAACGTCGTATTTGTTTTGTATGGTGCCGTCGCTACGTTGCACGAACAGTGGTGAACGGCCGTGCAGTACCTTGACTTCAATAGCGCCAAGATGAGTTATGCCGTAGATGATGCCGCTTACCGCCAGTGTGAGGATGGTAAGGTAGATCAGCACCCTGGGGCGCTTCAGCAGGGGAAGTTGCTTCTTGCCTTCCATCTCATCCATGGATGCGTAGCGAATGAGCCCCTTGGGCCGGCCAATTTTTTCCATAACGGCATCACAGGCGTCCATGCAGAGGGAGCAGGTAATGCAGCCTTCCTGCTGACCCATGCGGATATCGATGCCGGTAGGGCACACGGCGATGCACTGCTTGCAGTCGATGCAGTCTCCATTGCCTTCGACCAGTTTGCCTTTCTTCAGACGGCCACGGGGTTCACCGCGGTGGAAGTCATAGGTCGGCAGGATGGTTTCCTTGTCGTACATTACGCCCTGGATCCGGGCATAAGGGCACAGCCAGAAACAGGCCTGCTCGCGGAGTTTACCCGCAAGTACCAGCGTACCGGCAGTGAACAGAGCAATAACCCCGTAGGCCGTGCTGCTGGCCTGTCCAGTGAAAATATCGTGCCAAAGCTGTCGTGAGTCCGTGAACCAGGATACAAAGCTGATGCCGGTAAGAACGGCAATCAATGTCCAGATTCCGTATTTCAGGACTTTCTTGCGAATTTTTTCCCCGTTCCATGGGCCTGCATCCAGTTTGCGGCGCTTGGCAGGGACACCTTCGATTTTGTCTTCCAGCCACATGAACAAGTTTGTCCAGGCAGTTTGGAAACAGAAAAAACCACAGTAAACACGGCCGGCGATTGAAGTTACAGCTGCCAGTAACATGGCGAAAAACAGCAGTACCAAAGCCAGCATCCAGACATCCTGAGGCAGGATGGTAAGACCGAAGATATGGAACTGGCGGTCGGGAATATCGAAGAGTATGGCTTGTTGACCGTTCCAGCGAAGGAAGGGACCGATGAACAGGAGCAGCCAGATACTATGAGTCAGCCACTTGAGTTTGCGCCATTTGCCGGCGGCCTGTTTGGGGTAGATTTTTTCCTCTCCCGTATTGACATGCCAGTCGGCAGCTTCCTCATAAATATCATCGGAATATTTAGCCTGGTTTTCTGCAGAAGTTGCTGATTCGGTCACCGTGTTCTCCTGATTTACCTACTTAGATATCCGGCAAATATGAACCTGCCGAGTATATACGAATAAGACGGGCAAGCGTGTCTTCGACCTCGTGATAGATTTTGGGACATCCCAGTCCCCAAAATCGACTCGGCCTTTGACAACCTATTTGTGCCCCAGCCGTCCTGGTCACCCAGCACTACGCAACAACTTCGCAAGCTCGTTGCTGCTCCGTACTTGGCTCCCAATGACTGGACGCCGCGTTCGGAGGCCTACTTTGTTTTCCCTCTGGCGCAAGGCACGCCGGGAAAACAGTGCGGCCTCGCGGCTACTGGGGTCTACCAGCCTTCGCTTCGCTCTCCATGGCTGGCAGCGAATGAATATTGCCATTGCGCCGTCGTTTTGTCAGTGATAATTCACAATATCTGTAGGATTAACAAGGTATTGCAACGAAAAGAGGGAGCCTCTTAGCTCCCTCTTTTCATCGTATTGTGTTGGTCGTAATTGATATCAATCGTCAGATTTTGTTTCGTTCATCAGTTTTGTTACTTTCCATACAAGGAATACGACGATAACGGCCGCAATACCGACTGAAAGATAAGATGCGATAGCTACCCAGTCTGACATGATTATCCCTCCCTATAAGGACGTGGAAAAGGCACCCGTCAGGGTGCCTTTTACTGGTTTACTGCTTATTTACCGCCACCAAGCGCATGCACATATACGGCAAGCTTCTTGATCTGCGTGTCTGTCAAACGACCTTTCCAGGAAGGCATTTCAGCATTCCGCGTCTTGGGGTCGGAAGGATCATTGACACCATGGGTAATGGTTGTCTTGACGCTCGCCAGCTGATCCTTGGCTTTGAAACGCCATATCTTGTCGGTGAGGTTGGCAGAACCCAGAGCCGCCATACCCTTGCCATCCGGGCCGTGACAGCCGATGCAGCCTTTTGAGGCGAACAGTGGTTCCATGGTGATGGTACCACCGACAATGGCGTTGGCCAATTTGTCGATTTCAGCATCAGTCAGTTGCGCACCACCCATCTTAGGCATCATGCCCTTGCGGCCCATGGTAACGGATTGCTCGATGGTTTCGATAGTTCCACCGTAAAGCCAGTCATCGTCTACCAGGGCAGGGAAGCCGAGGTTGCCGGCACCGCCACTGCCATGACAGGCGGCACAGTTGTCACCGAACAGCACTTTTGCAGACCGAACCACATAGTTCTTCAGTTCGTTGTCAGCAAGAATAGCTGCTGCGCTCATGCCGGGCAGCTTGTCTTCGTACTTGGCGCGTACGCTTTCCACTTCTTTCATGTCTTCCTTGAATTCGCCGATAGAAGTCCATCCGGCAAATCCCTTGAAATGACTGTGGATCAGCGGCCAGGAAGGATAGTACAAAGTATAGAGCACCACCAGAATCCAGCTGGCGTGCAGTCCGAGCATCCACCATTTGGGTGGTGGGTTGGTCAGTTCTGCCAGGCTATCGTCCCAGACGTGGCCCGTTGTCTGACCGTGAGGATTGCTATTATCACTCATTTTTCTTTCTCCGAGTCTGTATTCTCATCGTCAAACGGAATGTTCCGTTGTGATTCAAGACGTTCTTTGTTCTTCGGGTTGAACACATAAGTGTAGATCCACACCATGGCCAGGAATGTCCCCACGGTCAGGATCAGGCCGATCCAGTCGTGCAGGGTCATCGCTGCCCAGTTGGTGTGAAAGTATTCCCGAAGATTACTCACGATAATCCACGCCTTCCTTGAGGTCCGCCATGGTGCCCAGTACTTGCAGGTAGGCAATCAGGGCATCCACTTCAAGGGTACCGTCAACTTTTTCGGCTTCAGCGATATCGGCATCCGTATAAGGTACGCCAATCATGCGCAGACCTTCCAGGTGGCCTTTGAGTGCCTTGCCGTCAACGGTGTTTTGGGCGAGCCAGGGGTAGTTGGGCATGACAGATTCAGGCACCACGGTACGCGGTCCCATGAGATGCTGCAGATGCCACTCGTTGGAGTATTTTCCGCCAACCCGGGCCAGGTCAGGGCCGGTACGTTTTGAACCCCACTGGAAGGGATGGTCGTACATGGACTCGGATGCGAGTGAATAATGACCATAGCGCTCGGCTTCATCACGGAATGGACGGATCATCTGTGAATGACACAGATAACAGCCTTCCCGGACATAGATGTCACGACCCGCCTGCTCCAGGGCAGTGTAAGGACGCACACCATCGCCCGCTTTCCAGTTGCCAGCGATTGGCTTCCTGTCTGCCTGGGCAACGTCGTGCTGCCAGACGATTTCAGGGTGCCTGCTGGATTCCATGGTCTCGTCCAGATAGAAAAGAGGAACGATTTCCACCAGACCACCCACGGACAGGACGATGAGGAGCAGAACGAACAAAACGAAGACATTGCGTTCCGCTGTGTCCTGCAGCTTGGTTGAATAAATTTTATCAGCCATTGTTGATTCTCCTGTTATCCGGTTAAGCGGCGGCCGCAGCGGCACTGGTACTGCGCTGGGCGGAAGCTTTACGAATGGTCATGATGACGTTGAACAGCATGATGGCACCACCTGTCCAGAAGATCATGCCGCCGATGGCGCGCATGGCGTAGTAGGGATGCATGGCTGCGACGGATTCGGCGAAGGTGTAGGTCAGGGTGCCGAACTCATCGTAATCGCGCCACATCAGGCCTTGCATGATGCCGGATACCCACATTGCAGTGATGTAGACAACCGTACCGATGGTAGAGGTCCAGAAATGGACGTTAACCAGCTTGGCGGAATACATCTTGACGCCCCAGAGTTTTTCCACCATATGGTAGAGAGCGCCTGCAGATACCATGGCAACCCAGCCCAATGCGCCGGAGTGAACATGACCTACTGTCCAGTCAGTGTAGTGGGAGAGCGCGTTGACTGTCTTGGCAGACATGACCGGACCTTCGAAGGTGGACATGGCATAGAAAGCCAGGGACATGATCATGAAACGCAGGATGTAGTCTGTACGCAGTTTGTCCCATGCGCCCGACAGGGTCATCATGCCGTTGATGGCGCCACCCCAGGAAGGAATGATCATGGCCAAGGAGATGGCTGCACCGACGGAACCGGTCCAGTCAGGCAGAGCGGTGTACTGCAGATGGTGAGCACCCAGCCATACATAACCGAACATCAGCGCCCAGAAGTGCAGTACGGACAGACGGTAGGAGAATACGGGGCGGTTGGCCTGTTTGGGGACGAAGTAGTACATGATACCCAGGAAGCCCGCAGTCAGGTAGAAACCTACCGCGTTGTGACCCCACCACCACTGAATCATGGCATCCTGAACGCCGGAGAAAATGGAGTAGGATTTGAACATGCTGACGGGGATGGCCAGGCTGTTCACCACGTGCAGATAGGTGATCATGACAAACATGCCCATGAAGAACCAGTTGGACACATAGATGTGACTGGTCTTGCGCTTGGCGATGGTCATGATGAAGTTGAGGCCGAAAGCCAGCCAGACGACGGCGATGGCCAGATCGATAGGCCACTCCAGCTCGGCATATTCCTTGGACTGGGTGATGCCCAGTGGAAGAGTGATGACGGCAGCGACGATGATCAGGTTCCAGCCCCAGAATGTAAACCAGGCCAGCTTGTTGCTCCACAGGGAGGTACTGCCTGTCCGTTGTACGCTGTAGAAAGCCGAAGCAAACAGTGTACAGCCGCCAAATGCGAAGATAACCGCGTTGGTGTGCAGGGGACGCAAACGACCGAAAGTGATTTCGGCGATATCGAAGTTCAGGAATGGCCAGGCCAGTTCCGATGCGATGTAGGTTCCCACCAGGGTTCCTACTACTAGATAGACGACCGCCATGACGGCAAACCATCGGACGACGTCAAAGTTATATTTCGTTTCTTCCACGAAAACCTCCCAATTCAGATTTCGAAAAAAACAACCCAGAAGCTTTAAATTCACGTATCGCGGAAGCCTTTTTCTATTGCATCAGATACTGCATTATCTGGCGCACAAAGATAATGCGCCGACCTGTTTCAATAAAAAAGGTTCCCGACCGTCAGGATTATACAAAGAATGCAGATTGGTTATATGAGAAATGTCAGTTTTTTGTATTTAAATTGACTTTCATCAGGTGTATGTAAAAAAAGACGGTCAGATATCGATCAGGCCATAAAACCGCCGGATGGAAAGATAACGTTAGTCTATGAATTTAGCTGGTGAGCAAGGTATTCAGTGCTGTTTCGTCTGTTATTTCGATGTTTTTGGCCCTGATTGAGATCAGGGACTGATGCTGCAGATTTTTCAGGGTGCGAATGACGGTTTCCATCGCCAGGCCGAGATAATCGGCGATCGCTTCCCGGGACATGGGAAGACGGAACTGTAGAGCATGAAAGCCGTGGGAATCCAGACGGCTGGCGATATTGAGCAGGAAAGCGGCGACGCGCTGTTCGGCGGTTTGCATACCTGTCAGCGAGCGTTCCCACTGGAGTTGTCTGGCGTGCTGGGCCGCTGATCCCAGCAGATATTTCTGTACATTGATCAGTTCGCTCTGTGTCAGTGTTTTGTCCAGGGCACTGAAATCAAGCTGGCAGATAGTGCCTTTTTCCAGGGCGCGGGTCGTGTGGTTGCAGGTCGCCTGGCCGATATTCTCGATGCCTGCAATTTCTCCTGGGAGGTAAAACCCCATGACCCGGCTGTGGCCCAGGATGGTGGCGTCCAAGCGTGTCTTCGGCCTCGTGATAGATTTTGGAACATCCCAGCCCCCAAAATCGACTCGGCCTTTGACAACCTATTTGTGCCCCAGCCGTCCTGGTCACCAAGCACTACGCAACAACTTCGCAAGCTCGTTGCTGCTCCGTACTTGACTCCCATATGACTGGAC
>NZ_JBHNMF010000063.1:0-11291 GCF_048562965.1 Thiolapillus sp.
AATAGGTTGTCAAAGGCCGAGTCGATTTTGGGGACTGGGATGTCCCAAAATCTATCACGAGGTCGAAGACACGCTTGAGAAACGCGAGCTGGTTTATCGGCTCTTCGATAAATTGGGTATCCGCATGTTGATCATCGATGAGATGAACAACCTGTTGGCCAGTCGAAAGGATAAACAACAGACGTTCCTCAACGCGGTGAAACGGATGGGCAACGTCCTCCAGGTACCGATCGTCGCGGCGGGAGTCGTCGAAGCGGCCCGGGCGATCCACACCGATCCGCAGATGGCCAATCGGTTCGAGCCGTTCGCGCTCCCGCTGTGGCGGGACGATGAGCGATATTGGAGATTGCTCGCGAGTTTCGAACGCATGCTGCCTCTGAAGGAGCCGTCCGACCTGGTGGAGGAAAGGTTGGCCGGGCGCATTTTGTCCATCAGTGAAGGACGATTGGGGGAGATCAGTCAGTTGCTGAAGAATGCCGCGGTGTACGCAGTGCGGGAGGGAACGGAGCGAATCGATGAAAAAGCCCTCAAGTCCTTCAAATGGGTGCCGCCCTCCAAACGCAGACAAGCCGCCGAACTGCTTGTCTGAGCGGCGGGAGCGGCCACCGGCGTTGTGGCCGTTGCACCCTCAGCCTCAACCGGGGGAGCTGTTGTCCTCTTGGTTGATGCGGATCATTCTCGCCTACCGCATGCCTCCGCATACGTTCTGCGCCAGCCAGTGGCCGGGAAAATGCGTTTGGAACAGGGACATCGACCGTTGCGCCGACGAGGAAATCATCGACGTGTTGGTGGCGCGCACCGGTCAACCTCGGCATGCCGTGGAGTTGATGCGGCTGCGGTCATGTGAAGGGGCTGTTTTCGAGCGGTTGACGACCGGCGGCCACGCGCCTTGGTTGCTCAACGTCGGTGTTTACCACCGGTTGAGACGCCTTCACGGTCAACAGTATTGCCCGGCATGCCTGTCGTCGGACGCCAAGCCCCATTTCCGTAGAAATTGGCGGTTGGCGTTCCACACGGTCTGCCCCGTCCACCAAACACCCCTGCGGGATGAGTGTCTCCATTGCGGCATGCCGGTGATGTTTCATCGCGTTTCCCCCGACGCCGAGGGGCTGCACGTGTGTCATGCCTGCGGTGGTTCTTTGGCGGATGTCGTCGCCCGGGACGCATGCGGGGGGGATTGGGTGCCGGGCGCGCTCGATTTTCAACACAGGATCGCCGCCGCCATCGGGTGCGGTTGGGGGTTTCCGATGGAACGGACGCCGGTGCATGTCCTGCCTTATCTATCCGACCTGCGGTTGATGGCCCGTTTGTTTTTGTCGGGAACACCCGCCGGGCGATTGCGCGACGTGGTTGCCCGGGAACTCAGGATGGATCCGTCAGCCGGTAGATGTTTGTCGGGTGAAAAAGTGCTGGAAAAATGCCGGGTTGACGAGCGGTTGATGGTTATGGCCGGGTTGGAGTGGATGATGCTCGGTTGGCCGGATAATTTCCTTGATGGTTGTCGGGAAGCCCGCATTCGTTACGGCGACCTCTTTCGAAACAAATCCCCGCCTCCCTATTGGCTCCATCATGTGGCCAGGGAACATCTGCTCTCAAAGCAACCGTATGGGGCCGGGAGGAAAAAAGGGGGCCAGAAAACCCGTTTTCACGTTCCGCGACAAATGGTTCCGATCCCGGTGCTGGGTGGTTTGAGTGAGGATGATTCGCGGCTGTTGGAATGGGCCTGCGTATCCTGGTACCGGGCTCGGCGCGTGGCCGGTTTGCGGAGTAGGACTGTCAACCGGGATCTTCGATGTATTTACGGCTTCATCCGCTATATCGGTAAGCCTCCCTGGTGCTGCGACGATCGGGACATCGACCGATGGAGCAAAGAGATTGGTTTGCGCCGAGAGCTCAAACCGGATACGCAGCGAACCTATTTCGGCGCGCTGAAGCGCTTTATCGAGCATCTAGGGCGACAGCGCTGGTTTCGAAGGGAACGCTTGGTACTCGAGCTTCCACGGGTGTCGAAGGAACGGTTGATTCCCCTCGCCCCCGGCGGCCGCAGCCGTTCCGATGCAAAGGACGGGACGCGTTCCAGTCCGGCCGGGGCTGTCGAAGTCCAAGAACCGGTTACGGATGTCCGGACGATGGACGATCGGGAGAAGCCGGAGCGGCGTCCGCTCCCGGTGCGCGGGAAACGTAAAAAAATCTGCGATTGCTGCGGTAGATGGATGCACAAAGCCACTCGTGTTTTCGAAGGAAAAAGTTATTGTGGAACCTGCTATGCGAGGGAATTCGCTCCCGTTCCCTGCGGGAAGTGCGGTGCCACCGTGCGTACGCTGGGTGGACGCGGTCCGGCAACCTGCCGACGATGTGAAATCGCGGGGCGCAAATGCATCCGTTGTGGCAAACCGGTGCCTCGAGCTTCGCTGACCCTGGAAAACGGCGTGGCGTGCGCTTCATGCGCGAAATATTTCAAACCACCGGTGCCCTGCGCCAAATGTGGCGCCCCGAGTCGACATCTGGCGCGGGCATTCAAATTGGGAATCGATGCGCCGGTCTGCCCGAAATGCCGTAAACCCCCCAAGGAAACATGCTCCATTTGTGGAAAATCGTGTGCCGTGAGGCAACGAGGTGCCGAGGACGAGCCAATCTGTTGGTCTTGCGTGAGGGCCCGGGAGGCGGGGTTCCTCTGTCCGAAATGCGGGAGGCGGGGTATTCGCCGCAACGATGAGGAATGTGAGGACTGTTATTGGAACGGGCGTTTTCAGCTATTGGTGAACAAGGGGCTGGAGAGCCTTTCCGTGGATTGGGTGCGGGAAGGCTGGAGCGCGTACGCGAAGGAGCGTGCTCGAAGCATCGGGAACAACCGGGTCTTGCTCAAATTGAAGAAACATCTGCCGCTGTTTCAGCTTGTCGATCGGTCGTGTCGTGGAGATGCGGGAACTCTGGATTTGGATGCCTTGTTCATGGGATTGGGTCCTGGGGGATTGGCGCCGTTTGGGAAACCTTGGCGAGCGCTATCCGATCTCGGTCGTGTCCCTCCGATGGGGTCCAAATCCCTGGATGACGCCAGATGCATGGAACGGTGTCGGGAAATGCTGCGAACCGCCGAGAAATGCTGGTACGGAAAAATCCTGGACGGATACTGGAGGCATCTGCTGCGGAAGAAGGATTCCCTCGTAGCGAAGGGCTGGGAAACGGCGGGTTTCGCGCCGAGGACGCTGGCCGCCTACACGAAGGCGGCGGTTCATTTCCTCGAGTTCATGGGTGATCCGCAGGCCGAAGACACAAAACCTATGCCTTTGTCTCGTTGGTCAAGAGAGTTCTGCAATATGTATCCAGGGTATACCGCTAGTATTCAGGAATTCTTTAAGTATATAAATTGCCACCAACGCATGAAAGAGGCAAGTGTGTTCGCTGGCGCTCTGTCATCAATCAGCAATGTGTCTCGGTTTAATCTCTGATCCGTTGGCCATTCAGTAGGTCATTGATTTTACATAGACCGCTACTGATTTACGTTGAGCCATAAGTGCCTTATTTCAATATTCTCCAGGGAACTATCGTATCTCAGGATCGACCAGCTACGCTCACGTATAATCGTATAAATAGCTGGATTTGGACTACAAGGTGATGATCAAAATTCGATGCTGTTTCCCCTCAATTCCTGGTCAGTTTTGCACGCTGATTAACATTTGAGAATCAGAAAGTTTTTGTAATGCCATATCGATCAATTTGACGGCTACATCGACCTCTTGATCAGACGTTTCGAAGCCAAGGCTGAATCGAATGACAGACTTCGCCTCTTCGGTTGTCAGGCCGATGGCTTTTAAGACATGAGATGGTTCAGGTATACCTGATGTGCAGGCCGAGCCAGTTGAGGCGGCCAAGTGGGGCTGTAACGCCCCTAGAATATCTTGTGCATTGAATCCTGGGAAACCGATGGATATGTTGCCAGGATGTCGTTTTTGGCCTTCTTCTCCGTGCAATTTGGTTGGCCAAGAGAGGGCCAAGAGCATGTCGAGAAATCTGTTCGTGCGATCTTGAAGAACTTTGCGCCTCTCCGATACCTCTTGCGATCCGATGTATTCGGCGGCAGCCCCCATACCGACACATAACGGTGTGGGCAATGTACCGGACCGAAGCCCGTTTTGTTGGTCACCTCCGTAGATCAGCGGCTCGATTTCATCCTGAAGGTTGCGGCGAATATAGAGTGCACCGATCCCCTTGGGGCCATACATTTTATGGCCTGACAGGCTGATCATGTCCGCTTTGGTAGCCAAACTCTCCATGGTTATTGCAATGGGGGCTTGAGCAGCATCGCAATGAAAGATCGCGCCACTTTTTCTAATATTATCGGAAATTGAATTTATATCCTGTATGGAACCGATTTCATTATTCACAGCCATAATGGAGACGAGAAGGACATCCTCTCCGAGTAGTTGTTTCAGCTCCGCAGATTTGATATTGCCGTTCCGATCTACAGGGATAGATTCCACTATGTAGCCGTATTGTTCCTCCAGGACGCGTCCCACCGAGAGGATGCATTTGTGTTCAATGGCACTCAGGAGGATGCGTTTTCGTGCGATGTTGGTCATTGCGGCTCGTCTTGCCAGACCGAGGATGGCCAGATTGTTGGACTCGGTTGCTCCGGATGTAAAGATAATCTCGTCAGCATCGGCACCGATGAGGTGGGCAACTTGCTGCGCGGCGTTTTCGACAGATGCGGCAGATTTCCAGCCAAGGGCATGATCTGAAGCGTGCGGATTGGCGAAGGATTCGGTGAAATATGGCTGCATTTTGTGCAAAACTTCGTCAGCAACGGGTGTTGTTGCTTGATAATCAAAATACAGTGCCTTTGAATATTCCATATAAATCAGTATGCTACGAGTTTTTCTGCTAATTATTAGCCTCTTAAGGGTTTCCACCGACTTCTGGTGGTGCCTTCCAGATTGAGATTGACCATACCACATCTCTATATTAAAGTCTCCTGGATGGTTCATCCAGGAGAAACTGACATGGCGCGCGGGCCACTCTACCAACAAGACTACAAACCTCAATTTTCAGGCCATGAGACCTTTCCATTACGGTACGGATGGCTAAAGAAGTGCTATGACCGCGTGTCTGCAACCGAACAGGAGCCGGACAATAAGTCTCTGTGTTGGGGAGGTGATGCCATTGCGCGCTTTGGTGTGGGTAAGAATATGGTGTCATCTATGCGTCATTGGGCCACTGTCGCGGGCATTGTTGAGGAGCCGTCAGGTACTAATCAGGTTAAGACCACGCCGCTCGGTCAACTGTTATTCGGAGTTAACGGCGTTGATCCTTTCCTGGAATACTCAAATTCGTTATGGCTGATTCATTGGAAATTGGCAACTGAATGGAAAAAAAAGACGACGTGGTATTGGGCGTTTAGTTATTACTCGGCGGTAACCTTTGAGCGGGACAAATTTGTCAAGCGTTTACAGCGCGATTGGCCCAATGCCGCTCAAACGACGGTTAAAAATGATGTGGCTTGTTTTGTCCGCACATATGCCGCCCAACCGTCTTCCGCAAAAGCCGGACGAGATGATTCTCTCGAATGTCCTCTTACCGAACTCGGGTTGATCAAACCCGTGTCAAAACGTGATGAATTCAGGTTTGTTCGTGGCCAAAAGACCACATTAGGTAACGGCACGTTCGCCTATGCCTTGATTGAATTTTGGAAAGAATTCTCGCCTGCATCCTCAACACTTTCGTTTGAAGCTATTGCGCATGAGCCGGGCTCGCCGGGGCGAGTCTTTTTGCTCGATGAAAATGATGTTGCCGATAGGCTATCCCATATAGATAACGTGACAAATAATGCACTGCGATGGTCAGAGACCGCAGGACTCAAGCAGGTCGTACGCAGCCCAGAGTTTGATTTTTGCAGTGCACTAGATTTTGTTCAAAAGGACTTTGAACGTTCAAATGAAAGGGAGGCGGCATAGTGGCGTTAGTTGATCAGGTTACGATAGCCCGGCGTTTTCAGAAATCCATTCGCATTGATACGGATTTGGGCGATAAAAACGCTCTTGATGGATTCATCTGTCCGCAATCTTCCGCCGACATTCTCATGTCGATGGCCCGGCATGTCTCGGAAACTGGACAAGGCGCTTTTACGTGGACCGGCCCTTACGGAAGTGGCAAGTCTAGTTTGGCAATCGCGCTAAGTGCATTGCTCAACGGCAATCAAGAATTACAGAAAGAGGCGGCAAAAGTTTTTGGACGTAAGCTTACCAATGCCATGTGGAAGGCGCTGCCGACGGGTTCGAAAGGTTGGCGTATTCTGCCCGTTGTGGGCCGCAGAGAGAACCCTGTCGAGGTTTTGGGAGAAGCTCTAAAAGAAGCAGGATATGTGGCCCGTCGCCCCAAAGGCGGCTGGACCGAAGAGAATGTCGTCAACAGCTTGATGGATGTTGCGACAAGCAAGCCTAAGACGCATGGCGGTTTAATCCTGTTTGTAGATGAGATGGGAAAATTCCTTGAAGCGTCTGCGCAGGATGGGTCGGATGTTTACATTTTTCAGCAGCTCGCAGAGGCCGCATCCCGAAGCAATGGCCGTTTTTTGTTTGTCGGTGTTTTGCACCAAGCCTTAGACGAATACGCGCATCGTCTTTCACACGAGCTTCGTGATGAATGGGCGAAAATTCAGGGACGCTTTGTTGACTTGCCTGTCAACACAATCGGCGAAGAACAGATAGACCTGATATCGCGCGCGATTAAGTACAATAAGGCTGCTCCTCGCTCTAATAATCAATCCAAAGCCGTTGCCAAGATAGCTCGAAAGGACCGTAGTCAGGATGCCGGCCGTCTAGCGGAGATGCTGAAAAATTGTTGGCCGCTGCATTCGGTCGTTGCATGTCTGCTCGGACCGATTTCTCGTCGCCGATTTGGTCAAAACCAGCGCAGCATTTTTGGCTTTCTAAATTCGGCTGAACCGCATGGCTTTCAGGATTACTTGCGCTCGGCGGATGAGGAAGACCTCTATACACCATCGAAACTTTGGGATTACTTGCGCGCCAATCTGGAACCCTCCATTCTCGCTTCACCGGATGGTCACCGTTGGGCCATGGCCGCTGAAGCGCTAGAAAGATGTGATGGCATGAAAGGCGATGGCTTTTTAGTCGATCTTCTAAAAACGATAGCCGTTGTTGATCTTTTTAAGGAGAGGTCTGGCCTCGTACCAAATTTTGATCTTTTAAAGACCTGTTATCCTGATGTTGGCAAAAAAGAACTCAAGAACGCTTTGAATACGCTTAACAAAGCGTCTTTGACAATATTTAAGAAGTTTCAGGATGCACACGCCATTTTTGCTGGTAGCGACTTCAATATTGATCAAGCCGTAGGCGTGGCGCTCGACGAAATTGATGAGCTTGATTTTGAAGCACTCAAATCATTGGCAGGGTTGCAGCCCATTCTGGCTAAACGTCACTATCATGAAATCGGTGCTATGCGGTGGTTTGATGTGAATATCACGCCAGCAAAAGATGTCATGGATGTGGCGACTCACTTTAAGCCCAAGAATGGCGTCATTGGCGAATTCCTTCTTGTGGTGCCAACCGAGGGTGAAGAGGAAGAGCACGTTAAAGCACTTTGCCGGGATGCAGCCAGGTTGAGTGACCAATGGGACATTGTGGCAGGCTATTCGCCACGGGCATGGTCGGTTGTGATGCTGGCACGAGAACTACTGGCGCTTGATAAGGTTAGTAATGACCACCCTGAACTAGCCGGTGATCGGGTTGCACGGAGAGAGGTTACTGCAAGGCTTGCAGATTTACAGGCACAGTTGGAGACTGAACTCACAAAGTCCCTCGACAAGGCCGAATGGTGTCGCAAGAATTATTCTACAAAACACTATCGTCAGTCTGATCTGAATAGCCTTGCCTCAGACCTTGCCGAAAGACGTTATGGTCAATGTCCAAAGCTCCATAATGAGCTTCTGAACAGGCAAAAGCCCTCCAGTAGCGCTATTGCAGGGCAAAACGCTCTTTTGAGACACATGATTACAAGAGAAGGTGAACCACGTTTGGGTATTGACGGTTATCCGGCAGAAGGTGGTCTTTACGCCTCATTGCTAGAAGCCACAGGGCTGTACTCAGAAACAAAAGACGGCTGGCGCTTTGTTGCCCCCTCCGACAATGAGACTGATACATACAGGCTCTTTCCTGCCTGGAATGCAGCCATTCTGTACATAAAGAAAAATAAAAAGCGCTCGGTCGCCGTCTCAGAGCTCTATGACCTCTGGGCGGAGCAACCGTACGGGATAAAAGATGGATTGATGCCGGTTTTGTCGGTCGCGTTTATTCTCACTCAGCGGGAAAATCTTGCCATCTATCGGGAGGGTGTTTTTCGTGCGCGGTTTGATGATGTCGATGTTGAGTATATGGCCAAAGATGCCAAGACGATCCAACTGCGCTGGATGGACCTGAATAAGATTTCACGTCGCATGCTTTCCGATATGGCTGACGTTGTACGAGACCTTGATGAGAAAAACGAACTAAAACACCTTCAGCCGATTGATGTAGCCCGTGGTCTCGTGGCAATCTATGAAAAACTGCCGAACTGGACGAAACGGACAATGCGTCTGTCGGCAAGAGCTATTCAAGTGCGCGACATTTTCAAGCGCGCGCGTGATCCGAACAAGTTCTTGTTTGACGATATCCCTGCATTGATTAACTCCAAAAAGAACGACACATCCGACAAAGACGATATTCGTAATATCGTCTCGATAGTGAAGGAAGGGCTGCAAGAATTGGTACAGGCATATCCTCTTATGGTTCATCGCCAAAGGGATATGCTTCTTGCCGAGTTACAGGTTCCTAACCTTTCACGTCAGTCTCTCTTAGAGCTTCGTGAGCGGGCTGAGAATGTTAAAGAACTTGCCGGAGATTTTCGTTTAGATGCTTTTGTCGGGCGTCTGGCTCAATTTGAGGGAGATGACGAAGGCTTCGAGGGTATTGCAAGTCTTGCAGCAAACAAGCCACCTAGAGACTGGGTAGATCCGGATATGGATCGAGCATCTATAGAGCTTGCGGATATGGCGCAGAAGTTCCTCAGAGCCGAAACATTTACACGGATCAAGGGACGTCCGGAAAAACGCCAAGCGATGGCAGTTTTGGTTGGGATGGAAGGCAGACCAGTCCCGCTGTTGGAAGAGTTCGACGTGATTGATTCTGATCGGGGCGCAATCAACGATCTTGTTGAACGGGTTTCGAAAACGCTTGAAGCCGTAGATACAAATAGCCGAAGCATTATTCTTGCCGCATTGGCGGAGCTGAGTGCTCGATATATGCAGGCTCCCGAGGTAAAGAAGCGAAAAACAGGAGACGGAAAGGTCGCATAGGATATGTCTGGAAATGAAATACACGTTCTGGGGTTGTCTGGCGGTCGAGATAGTGCTGCGCTTGCTGTTTACATGCGTCAGCACCACCCTGACATTGAAATTGAATATTTCTTTACCGACACAGGTAAAGAACTGCCCGAAGTATACGAGTACCTTGGCAGGCTAGAAGGATTCTTGGGTCAACGTATTCGCAAGCTCAATCCCGATAGAGACTTTGATTTTTGGTTAAAACAGTACAACGATTTTCTACCATCAGCGCAGACGAGGTGGTGTACACGGCAGTTAAAGCTGAGACCATTTGAGCAATGGGTTCGGCCTTTACTCGAAGAAGGCAAAAAAATATACAGCTATGTCGCAATTCGTGGTGATGAAGAATATCGGGAAGGCTACTCTTCGAAAGATGAAAACCTAATTATTAAATTACCCTTCAAAGAAGCCGGGATAGATAAGGCTGGCGTGCTGGATATTTTGGAAGGGGCCGGTCTTGGGCTTCCACATTACTATTCTTGGCGAACACGCAGTGGCTGTACTTTCTGCTTCTTTCAGCAAAAAATTGAATGGGTGAGACTGATGGAGCGCCATCCCGAGGCGTTTGAAGAAGCTAAAGCATATGAGAAAAACGCCGTTGATCATGGCTCTCCGTTCACCTGGAGTCAGGGCGAATCTTTGGATGAGCTGTCTAGGCCGGAACGTGTCCATCAAATCAAGGAAGATCATGAGCAGCGTCTTGCCAGACAGAAAAGTAAATCCCAGCCCAACCCGTTACGCTCGGATAGCGAGCCTTTGGACATTGATGATCTATATGGCAAAGCGAAAGTGTGTCTTGCCTGTCACAAGTAATATGATGAAACATAAACAATTACAACTTAAGGTTCAAGAATGTTTAAGGTAACGGCTCGAACTATTTTAGAGCTAGGATCGGAATTAATCAGTTCCGATGCTATTGCGTTCTATGAGCTGATCAAGAATGGAATTGATGCGGGTTCTAAAAACGGCGTCACGATAAATTTTAATATCGTTATTGGCCGACGGGACTATCAGGAGTCCAAAGCACAAATCCTTCACGCTATTGAGAGTGGAGGTGATGACTCACTAGATTTGGGAGACCTTAAGGGGGAGATATCGGGCAAACTCAATTCGGAAGCCGAAAAGCTCTGGGCTAGAGCTAGCGATCTTATAGAAGACGCCGATTCTTATGGAACCTTACTAGGTGCGATTGATGAGATCAATGACCTGAATTCAATCATAATCTCAGACACAGGATCGGGCATGTCTTTAAAGGAACTAGACACCGTCTTTCTTGTGATCGGAACTTCTTCCAGAAAGAGTGAGATTGATGCCGCTATGGAAGGCGGGAAGTCGCACACACCCTTTCTCGGAGAGAAAGGGATTGGACGATTGTCAGCAATGCGGTTAGGCGATTATCTTTCAGTGCGAACAACCAAAGCGGATGATAAATATTACAATCTCATCGATATCGATTGGTCTGATTTCGATAATGCATCAAAGATGATCGAAGACATTGACGTAAAGCCAAGACGAGGAAAGAAGAAAGCCACTCCGGATTTCAGCGGAACAGATATTAGAATTCGTAAGCTCAACGCTGATTGGAGTGATAAGCGTGTCGATCGCCTGGCCATTGATGACTTTTCTCTGCTCGTAAACCCACTTGGTAAGATCACTGGTCAGCGAATTGCAGTTTTTTGGAATAATAAAAGAGTCAATATCCGAAGACTTGAGAAGAGCTTTCTATCTCACGCTAATGCATTAGTGCGAGGTAATTATCGTATAGGAAACAAAGACCCAGAGCTAACACTAAGGATCGAACTAAATAATATAGGTTTTGAGCACCCCAAGGAAGTTAGTATTGAGACCGTATCAGCAGATGTTCTGCACGGGGCGTTGGTTGGGCCGAAGGCAAAGCGCAGGAGAATGAACAAGAGAG
>NZ_JBHNMF010000064.1:0-11281 GCF_048562965.1 Thiolapillus sp.
GTGTTCATGCTGGGAGGTGAGAGCTATCGATTGAAGCACAAACGCGAAGGCTGATTTTATCACGCCCCGGGTGGGTCAATTTTATTGGCCGAAAGGGGGTCAAAATTATTGGCCATTGACATCAAGATCCACCTGCTTACGATCACGTTGAGCCTTGATCTCAGCACGCAGCTTTGGTGTTGTACGGGCTTGTGGATGGATAACCATGGCGTTCGCTGCCAGCCATGGAGAGCGAAGCGAAGGCTGGTAGACCCCAGTAGCCGCGAGGCCGCACTGTTTTCCCGGCGTGCCTTGCGCCAGAGGGAAAACAAAGTAGGCCTCCGAACGCGGCGTCCAGTCATTGGGAGCCAAGTACGGAGCAGCAACGAGCTTGCGAAGTTGTTGCGTAGTGCTGGGTGACCAGGACGGCTGGGGCACAAATAGGTTGTCAAAGGCCGAGTCGATTTTGGGGACTGGGATGTCCCAAAATCTATCACGAGGCCGAAGACACGCTTGATGCTTCCTCCAGGTTTTGCGTGAGCCAGTCGTTCAATATCTGGCGGGTTCGGAACAAAGGATAGCTCCTTTTTGGAATATAATCACATGGTACCCGACAGCTAGGCTATGATTTTCAGGTGGCTGAACATGCGAAAACCTTCAACGTTTACACCAGTTGGCAGGGCAGCAAACTCAGCACCAGGTTGATTGGCCCAAATGGCAATGTGATCACTGATTCTCAAGCCGGAAATAACGGTGGTCGTTATGAGGCAGGAAAGACTTTTCAGATGCTGGAAGTGAAAGATCCTGCATCGGGAGCCTGGAATATCGAGGTAAGCTGGGCGGATGCCCCACCAGTGCCGGAGCAGGTCAATATCTCCATTGCCGAGAAATCGGATGTATTCGCCTGGATGAACGGATTTCGGCCCCGGTATTCGGTCAACGAACCGGTGACGATAAACGTCAATCGTGGCAAATGTAGTGAACAATGAGAAAGTTCCCCTTGCAGGTGGAGCGGTTACTGCAGAGATAATCAAGCCCGGAGCTGATGTTATTCGTATGGTTCAGGCACAGAGCACTCAGTGGACCATGTTCAAGGATGTACTTCAGAACAACAGCCGCACAGTCACCCTCTACGACGATGGCAATCACAACGACTACAAGGCAGGGGATGGCATCTTCGGTGGACTGTTCCGCGAAACCGACAAAAAGGGTGCTTACCTTGTCAATGCGACCATCCGCAGGCAGAAACAAAATGGTGATCCGGTTGAAAAACAAATTACCGGTTCATTTCAGGTAGGGCCGATCGCGGACAACCCCATCACTTCAAGCCAGTCACTGCGATACACCAGAGATGCCAAACGTCACTTCCAGCGCCCGAATCCCACACAACAGCAACTTGAAACGGCTGAACCGATTGAAAGCATTGAACAACTGGAAAATAGCGCTGATCCACTGGAATCAATCGACCAGCTCAATGGCAGCGACCCACTTGAAAGCATCGATAACCTTATGAAATAAGGTGGTTAACAGCAACGCTGTCGAAAGAAAACCATTATTTTCCAGTGCAGGAAATTTTTTAAGATACAGCATATGCTACACACCCGCGTACCGGGTATTGACGCCCAGCCAGCGATCCACCAGCGGCTGCACACTTTCCGGATGCTCTGACAGCAGCCTGTCCGCGGCCCCCCTGGCGGCATCGAGCAGGGGCTGATCCCGCAGGATATCCGCCACCCGGAACTGCATCTCCCCGGTCTGGCGCACACCCAGCACTTCCCCCGGTCCGCGCAGTTCCAGATCTTTTCTTGCGATGACAAAGCCGTCACTGCTCTCACGCAACACCGCCAGCCGTTCCCTGGCCTGCTGGCCCAGAGGCGGGTGATACATGAGCACGCAGTGGCTTTCCACGCTGCCCCGCCCCACCCTGCCCCGCAACTGGTGCAGCTGTGACAGCCCCAGGCGTTCGGGATTCTCGATGATCATGAGACTGGCATTGGGGACGTCCACGCCCACTTCGATCACGGTGGTGGCCACCAGCAACTGCACTTCACCCGCCTTGAAAGCTGCCATGACCTGCTCCTTGTCCGCCGACGACATGCGCCCGTGCACCAGCCCGACCGCCAATCCCTGCAGCGATTCCTGCAGCTCCAGCGCCACGTCTTCCGCCGCCTGGCACTGCAGCGCTTCCGACTCCTCGATGAGGGTGCATACCCAATAGGCCTGACGGCCGTTGGCGCAGGCGGCACTCACCCGTCCGATGATCTCCTCGCGGCGGGCATCGGATATCACCAGTGTCTGAATGGGCGTGCGGCCCGGGGGCAGTTCGTCGATGACAGACAGGTCCAGATCCGCATAGGCAGTCATGGCCAGGCTGCGGGGTATGGGCGTCGCCGTCATGATGAGCTGGTGGGGGGTGTGCCTGCCACTGCTGCCCTTCTCGCGCAGCGCCAGGCGCTGATGCACCCCGAAACGGTGTTGCTCATCGACGATCACCAGTCCCAGGGAATGGTAGCTCACGTCCTGCTGAAACAGCGCCTGGGTGCCCACCAGCAGAGACAGGCCGCCGTCTCCAAGCTGCTGCAACACCTCCTGCCTAGCCTTGCCCTTGATACGACCGGACAGCCAGCCCATGTCGACACCCAGGGGCTCCAGCCACTGCTGGAAGCTCTTCATGTGCTGCTCAGCCAGCAGTTCCGTGGGCGCCATCAGCGCCACCTGGAAACCTGCTTCAATAGCCTGCAATGCGGCCAGGGCCGCCACGATAGTCTTGCCGGACCCTACATCACCCTGCACCAGGCGCAGCATGGGGACTGGCTGCTGCATGTCTGCTGAAATATCTTCCAGCACCCGCTCCTGCGCACCCGTCAGCTCGAAAGGCAGCGCCTGCATCAGCCCCTGACGAAGATCACCGGCGCCCGACAGCCGGGGTGCCTGCTTGAGGCGCTGCAGCTGGCGCGCCTGGCGCAAACTCAGCTGATGCGCCACCAGTTCCTCGAACGCCAGACGCTGCTGCGCGGGATGCACGCCATCCAGCAGCAACTGCTGCTGTGCATCCGGCGGCGGCCGGTGGAGATAGCGGATGGCGGCGCTGAGCTCCATCAGGGAATACGCTTGCAGCAATTCGTCGGGCAGCCATTCCTGCAGCCCCTGCTCGCTGCTGTTCAGCAGTTCCAGCGCCTTGCCGGTGAGATCCCGCCAGCTGATCTGGTGCATACCTTCGGTGGTGGGATAAACAGGCGTCAGGGTTTCCTCGGCCATGGCCATGCCGTTTTCTTCCACCACACGGTATTCGGGATGGATCAGCTCGAAACAGGCGGGACCGTTGCGCACTTCGCCGAAACAGCGCAACGCCAGCCCCGCTTTGAGGTTGTTCTTCTGCGCGGCGCTGAAATGGAAGAAACGCAGGATGATGCGGCTGCTGCCGTCGGACAGATGCACCAGCAGGGAACGGCGGCGGCCAAAGCGGATCTCCACGTGCTCCACCTCACCTTCCACCACCACCTCGTCACCGGGGCGCAGGTACTGCATGGGCGTCACCCGGGTGCGGTCCTGGTAACGCAGGGGCAGGTGAAACAGAATATCCTGTACGCACTCAATACCCAGGCGGGCCAGGCGCTCAGCGCTTTTCGGCCCCACGCCTTTGAGCGCAGTCACGGGAAGCGCTGACAGGGCATCGCTCTGAAGGGTCAAATCTGCTTATCTCCCCGCTTTGGATTGGTTACAATCGGGCACGATTTTCATTTCAGGATAGTAGCGTGCATCTGCCGCCAAAGAAACCGCATCAGCAGTCCGGGACCGTGTTGACATGGGAGCAGTGATCGCCATCGGCGCACTGGGCGGCAGCGGCACGCGGGCCATCGCTCAGGTGCTGATGGACGCTGGCATCTATCTGGGCGACAGCCTGAACAACGCCAACGACAACAAGCTGTTCACACGCCTGTTCAAGAATCCTTCGTTCTACAACGGCGCCGGCAAAGAGGAGATTCAGGAACGGCTGGCTATCTTCGAGGAATACATGCGCACGGATCATCTTTCCCCGAAGAGCATAAAACGGCTGCTGAAAGCCGCCTTCGACAATCCCCTGGCGCGCAACAGCTTCACATTCAATATCAGGATTCTGTATAAAACCCTGTCGAAGCCGTGCAACCGGCAGACATGGGGCTGGAAGGAACCCAACACACAAATCTACCTGCAGGAAATCGACGGCTTCTTTGACAACCTGAAGTACCTGCAGGTCATCCGCCACGGGCTGGACATGGCTTTTTCCAGCAACAGGAAACAGCTCGCGAACTGGGGATACCGCTACGGTATTCACATCGACGAAGCCGCAACGGAACAGGAAATCGCCTACAGGCAACTGGAATACTGGATACAATCAACCCGGGAAGTCATCGAAAAAGGCAAACACCTGCGGGGAGATTTTCTGCTCGTCAATCACGGGGAATTCTGCGCACAGCCGGAAGCGCAGATCGACAGGATGCTGAACTTCATCGGGGCGGATGTTTCTCCCGAAAAACGCAAAGCCCTGTACGATATACCCAGAACGCCACGCTCGGCGGGAAGATACAGGCATCACGACCTGGGAATATTCGACCGCTCCCAGCTGGATTTCGTCAGGGAAATGGGATTCGATGTCTGAACAAAACTTTCATCCCCACTCAACACCTTGCAAGCCAATGAGCAGGCTTGTGGAGACTGAACAACCATGATCGGATTTGGATCGAAAAAACTGCCGGACAACCATGTCGTGGCCGTCCTTGGCATGCACCGCAGCGGCACCAGCTCCCTTGCCGGCTGCCTCGAAGACGCCGGGGTCTTTCTGGGTGAAGTGGCGCCATCCAACAGGAACAATCCCAAAGGCAACCGGGAGAACCGCAAGGTCATTTCACTGCACAAGGACCTGCTCAAGAGCAACGGCGGCAGCTGGGACGAACCGCCGGAAACCGTGCTGTGGAAGAAGAAACATAAAAAGACCCGCGACAAGATCATCCGGGAATTTGCGCAACACTCCGTCTGGGGCTTCAAGGATCCCCGCGCCCTGCTGGCGCTGGATGGCTGGCTGGAAGCCCTGCCGAACCTGAAATGCGTGGGCATATTCCGCAATCCTTTCCTGGTTGCCCAGTCCCTGCAGCGACGCAACGAATTTCCCCTGGAAAAGGCGCTGGCGCTGTGGCTGTCCTACAACCGGCAACTGGTTCATCATCACGACAGGCGGGACTTTCCCATCGTTTCCTTCGACGATGAGGCAGACCGGTATATCGAAAAGGTGCGTGAACTGAGCACTGCCCTGGATATCGGGCTGGATGCCAGCAGGATAGCTTTCTTCAGCCCCGAGCTGCGGCACGTGGATATCGAAACCGATGATGAACTGCCGGAAGCCTGCACTGCCCTGTATGCAGATCTGCAGGCCAGGGCCATGTAAATGAAGCTCACCTTCAACATCATCTTCATATCCGGCACCGTGAGATACCTGCGGCTGGCGGCAGCGAGCCTGCTGAAAGAATCCGACTACAGCTACCGGCTGGTGGCCAACGGGCTGGATGAGAAAGAGCGCCGGCTGCTCAAGGACTTCTGTGACAGCTCTCCCCGGCTGGAATACTTCTACTATCCGGCGAAAGGCATCCTGGATCACGGCAGCATGCTCAACATCCTTTTCGCCCGGGAAGATTCACCCTATTTCTGCATGGCGGATTCGGACATCTTCGCCGCAGGGCCTTTCCAGGAAACGCTGGAAAAGCATCTGACGGAATGTGATGTCTTTTCTTCCTGCCTGCCTGTTTCCATGAACCCGGACATCATCCTGCCGGGCTTTTCCGGCCGCCGCCTGCGCACACCTGCCGGGCTGCCCCTGGCGCCCACCTATTTTTCGGTCTACCGCACCGAACTGTTCCGCAAGATCATCGCGGAGACCAAGGTGGGCTTCGAGGTCTACCACCCGGCAAGATTCCTTCCGGAAAGCCTCAAACGCCTTTCACTCACTAACGATATCCTGCAAAGCAGGCGGCTGGACACGGCCAAGCTGCTCAACGTGCTCTCCCACCACTATGGCGCCAGGTTCCGGCACCTGGAACTGGACAACCTGATCCACATCGGTGGCATCAGCGGCGCCCGGAAGTCCTGGCGGGACCGTCTCAGGGAAAAGGTAGTCAACCTGTCGCAACGCCCTTTCGTACTGGACGACGCCTACCTCGAATCGGAAATTCAGCGCAGGAGCCGCAACCGCAAAAAAGAAGCTGGCACCGATCCCGCGGTCGAGGCGGAAAACATACGCTCACGCGCCCTGCGCACGCCTCTGTCCCTCTATTTCACGCGCTACTTCGAGCACCTGTTCGAAGGCAGTATGGAGCCCCGCTTCCAGGTAAACGACGACAGGCTGCAGCAAAGCATCGCCAGATTCACACGGCTGATTCAGGATCTTTACGAAACAGAACCCGGGCTGCGTTAGCAGCAGGCTGTTGAAAAACACCGTTTTTCGACAGTCTGTGCGTGGCACATGGATGTGCCACCATTTTCAATAGCTTTAAGCCATTGAAAATGAAGGAAGCGGGAAACCGCGTTTTCTGCTTCCGTGGTTGAAAAAGCCCATGGAAGAACTTTTTCAAAATCCTGTTAGGAATAAACGCCGGCCGCTTGCCCCCAAGGATGCCATAGAAGCCCTTCCATGGGCTTGCACGACACGGTCAGAGGTCGCGCTTGCAGAAGTACCAGTCGGTACACTCGTAGCCTTCGGACATACGCGCCTCGGCGGCTTCGGCACTGGCGGGCGGCGGTACGATGACCTTGTCACCCGGCTGCCAGTTCTCCGGCGTGGCCACACCGTTGGCATCGGAAGTCTGCAGGGCCTTTATCAGGCGCAGGAATTCATCAATGGAGCGCCCGTTGCTCATGGGGTAGTACACCATAGCCCGCAGGATGCCTTCGGGATCGATGATGAAAGTTGCCCGTACCGCTGAGGTATCCGCCGCACCGGGATGAATCATGCCATAGGCTCTGGCCACTTCCATCTTCAGGTCCGCGATGATGGGAAAGGGGATCTCCACGCCGAATTTTTCCTTGATGTTCCTCATCCAGGCCACATGACTGTAGTGGCTGTCGATGGAAAGGCCCAGCAATTCAGCGTTCAGCGCCTTGAAATCCTCGTGACGTTTAGCGAAAGCGATGAATTCCGTGGTACACACCGGGGTGAAATCCGCCGGGTGGGAGAACAGCACCAGCCACTTGCCGCGATAGTCCTCCAGTTTTTTCACACCGTCGGTGGTAGGTGCTTCGAAAGCGGGTGCGGGTTCATTGAGGCGGGGCAAAGCAGGTGCCTGTTGAATAGTTTCATTGGTCATTTTCTGTATCTCCACAATTGTTGCGTTTGTGTTTTCGGTGCCGGGTTATCCGGCGTTGGATACAGAATAAGGGCGGGAGGCACACTTTCCCAATTGATTGTGAACATGCCGGCTATTGATTTTTACTATTTATTATTATCAATCATTGATAATTACTATTTCCCGGCGGACCGGGTTGCCGGTTCAGTCTGCCCTCAAGATGGCCCCTGCAGGGGTTCGGCGACCTGCTTCCTGCGCAAAGCATGTTCGACAGCGTGGGCGATCAGATCCGCCAGGGTTTTCAGCAGCAGGAAGAACACCAGCCAGAGCTTTCCGGAAATGAACATGCCCCCGAAAACCAGGGTCAGGTGCGTGGGAAGAATACGCGCATAGGGCAGGAACATGAGGGTACCGATATTGGGAACGGTGTCCGCCTCACGCTTGCGGTTGCTGAAGAACGACCAGGCGTGGTTGACGAAGAACACATGAGCATGGGACCCACGGAGAAATACCGGGGCTGTTCCCCGAACACACCGCTGAACAGGAAGATCAGGTAACCGGCATGGAACATGCCGTAGTGAATCAGAAAGAACCAGGACATCTCGCGCTTGGTCTTCTGCGTGGGCAGCACAGGGCCGTTGCTGCTCGATACGCCTTTGGTGGAGAAACGCTTCAGGGTCATCATGCGCCAGAAGTTGAACAGGCCGATGATGACGCTCTGGCACCAGTACACCCACATCACCAGCAGCAGGCTCCAGTCCTGCATCACCGCCATCACGATGGTGACCAGATTTGCCAGCAGCAGCCCCCATACCGAGTTGTCGGAGAAAAGGTTTTCCAGCCGGCTGGGCGTGATCTGCATCAGTGCGCCTCTTCCCAGTTGTCCCCCACGCCCACATCCACCACCAGGGGCACCTTCAGCTCGGCAGCCTCTTCCATGATATTGCGGATTTTCTCTTTCACCGGTTCCAGCTGATCTTTTCTGACCTCGAACACCAGTTCGTCGTGTACCTGCATGACCATGCGAACGGGCGGCTTTTCTTCCTCCAGCCAGGCATCCATGGCGATCATGGCGCGCTTGATGATGTCCGCTGCCGTACCCTGCATGGGCGCATTGATGGCCGTGCGCTCGGCGGCGGCGCGGCGCATGCCGTTGCGGGAGTTGATCTCGGGCAGGTAGAGCCGCCGGCTAAACAGGGTTTCCACATAGCCGTCCTCGTGGGCCTGCTCGCGGATATTGTCCATGAAGGCTTTTACACCGGGATAGCGGCTGAAATACAGCTCCACGTATTCCTGGGCTTCCTGCCGGCCGATACCCAGCTGTTTCGCCAGACCGAAAGCCGACATGCCGTAGATCAGGCCGAAATTGATGGCCTTGGCGCTGCGGCGCTGATCATCGGTCACAGCCTCGGGAGATTCGGCACCGAACACTTCGGCGGCCGTGGCGCGATGGATGTCTAGCCCCTGGGAAAAAGCCTTCAGCAGGCCTTCATCGCCGGAAAGATGCGCCATGATGCGCAGCTCGATCTGGGAATAGTCCGCCGCCAGCATGACGTGATCCGGCTCGGCGATGAAAGCCTTGCGTATGCGGCGACCTTCTTCGGTGCGCACGGGAATGTTCTGCAGGTTGGGGTCGGACGAACTCAGCCGGCCCGTGGCAGCCACTGCCTGGTGATAGCTGGTATGAACGCGCCCGGTCTGGGGGTCACGCATTTCCGGCAGCTTGTCCACGTAGGTATTCTTGAGCTTGGCAAGCCCCCTGTGTTCCAGGATGACCGCCGGCAGTTCCTCGCCCTTGTCCGCGAGAATCTGCAGCACCTCTTCCGAAGTCGATGGCGCGCCCTTGGGCGTTTTCTTCACCACCTCCATGCCCAGCTCTTCGAAAAAGATGTGGCCGATCTGCTTGGGTGAGCCCAGGTTGAACGGATGTCCGGCTATGTCGTAGGCGCGCTGCTCCAGGGCATGGAGTTTCTCCGCCAGCTCCTGACTCTGTTGCTGCAACAAGCCGGCATCGATGCGCACGCCGAGGCGCTCCATGCGTGACAGCACAGGCACCAGGGGCATTTCGATGTCTTCATACACCCGGCGCAGCCCATCCAGTTCCTCCAGCTTCGGCCACAGGGTCTGATGCAGCTGCAGGGTGATATCCGCGTCTTCCGCCGCATAGGGCCCCGCCTGTTCGAGGCCGATCTGATTGAAAGTGAGCTGCTTGGCTCCCTTGCCGGCGATATCGGTGAAAGACACGGTTTCCCGACTGAGATATTTCTTCGCCAGGGAATCCATGTCATGGCGGGTGGCTGTAGAGTCCAGCACATAGGATTCGAGCATGGTATCGAAGCGGATACCCGCCATGGCAATGCCGTAACGGGCGACGATACTCATGTCGTACTTCAGGTTCTGCCCCACCTTGGACTGTTCGGAATCTTCCAGCAGCGGCTTGAGTTTCTCCAGCACCCATTCCCTTTCCAGTTGCGGTGGCGCACCGGGATAGTCATGGGCAACAGGCACGTAGGCAGCCTTTCCGGGTTCGGTGGAAAAAGACAAGCCCACCAGTTCGGCCTGCATGTAATCCAGGCTGGTGGTTTCTGTATCGAAGGCGAACAGGCTGGACTGCTGCAACTGTTTCAGCCAGCGCTCGAAAACCTGCTTTTCCAGGATGACCTCGTAGTCCTGCTCCTGCACCGCAGCATTTGGCTGCTCCTCCGGTGAACCCGCATCATCCAGCGTTGCCAGCAGGCGGTTGGCCTCGATACGCTGGTACAGCTCCCGCAGCTTCCGGGTATCCAGCTGGCCGGGCTGCAACTGCTCCGGGCCAAGATCCAGGGGCACATCCGTCTTGATGGTGGTGAGCTGCTTCGACAGGGGCAGTTGCTCCAGGCTGGCGCGCAGGCTCTCACCGATCTTGCCCTTGATCTCGCCCGCCTTGTCCACCAGTTCATCCAGGTTGCCATACTGGGCCAGCCACTTGGCCGCAGTCTTGGGACCGCACTTGGGCACGCCGGGAATGTTGTCAGAAGCATCTCCCATCAGCGCCAGGTAGTCGATAATTTGTTCGGGCTTCACGCCAAACTTCTCCACCACGCCATCGGCATCCAGGTATCGGTTGCTCATGGTGTCGATGAGGCTCACATGATCGTTCACCAGCTGGGCCATGTCCTTGTCCCCGGTGGAGATGAGCGTCGTCATGCCCTGCTCCGCCGCCTGGCGCGCCAGGGTGCCGATGACATCATCGGCCTCCACATCGTCCACGACCAGCAGTGGCAAACCCATGGCGCGCACGATCTCGTGCAGGCGGTCGATCTGGGCTTTCAGGTCTTCAGGCGCGGGAGGACGGTTGGCTTTATACTGGTCATACAGGTCATCGCGAAAAGTCTTGCCCGGCGCATCGAACACCACCGCCATGTATTTGGGCTGGTAGTCGTTTATAAGTTTGCGCAACATGTTCACCACGCCCACGATGGCCCCGGTGGGCTCGCCCCTGGAATTGGTCAGCGGTGGCAGGGCATGATAGGCGCGGAACAGGTAGGACGATCCGTCCACCAGGATAAGATCGGGTTTGTCGGACATGGTCAATGGCCAGGGCTTGGTGAAAATACTGCTGGCAGTTTAGCATTTCCGGCCCAGGAACCCAGCACCCTTCCTCTGAAGTCCAGACCTCATCAGCCAACTGTCATGACACGGGATGGCGCCGCCCAACAGGCCTGATTCTTTGGCGCTTACCGGCGTTTACCGGCGTTTACCGAAGACTTCATCGCCAATGCGACGGCTGCTGGCCGGGTGCACGAATAATCAACTCAGAAACGGCGGAAAGAACAACATGTCCGTACAGAAGCCCCTGGGATCGGGCTGTTGTCGGAAGTACTGCCATGGGTTCCTCGACGTTTTAAGTGGAATTCCTCCAAAAACCTGTGCCAGTATAGCGCCAAATACTGGCATGAGGAAAAGACGTGGACGGCAACGAGATACTGCTACTGGGATTGGGGATTCAG
>NZ_JBHNMF010000065.1:0-11128 GCF_048562965.1 Thiolapillus sp.
CTGATGTATTTTTTTCTTGTCCTCCTCGATGATCAGGTTGGTGTCTTTCAGGGCATCGACATACCCCTGAAACTTGCTGCGGCCAAACACCCAGTACGCCGGTACCGCGATCACCGGCATGGTGTTCAGGCTGACTACCCATGCAATGGCTCCCTGGGAGGTGCGGGTGTTCAGAATGGCATGCAGCGAACTGATGAAACCGGCCACCTGGAAAAGCAGAAAGATTCCGGCTGCGATGCTCATCCTGCTCATGAACAGCGCAGAAATTTACCGGAATAGAACGCGCCAGCATTCCCCGCCGAAAAGCCGTATTGGCAGGTGCTACAGTAACAAACCGCCCACTCGGACTGTTTTCTGTGCAAACAACAGCTATCAGGCTGTTTTGTGCTCATACAGGTGCACATCTCTCTGCGGATAAGGAATACCGATACCTGCTGCATCCATGCGAAGCTTTACAGTCTCGTTGGCATCAAAATATACATCCCAGTAATCTGAGGATTTCACCCAAACACGCACGAAGAAATTGACGCTGCTGTCGGCAAGTTCCCCGACGACTATCTGATGCGGTGGATCTTTCAGTATGCGTTCGTCCTTGGCCACGATATCTTCCAGGATATTCCGCACTTCCTTCAGATCTGCATCATAGGAAACACCCACGGTGATATCAACGCGCCGTGTCTCCTGGGTGGAATAATTAATGATATTGTCATTGCCCAGTTTCGCATTGGGAATGATAATTGTCTTGTTGTCTGGTGTTTTCAAGGTAGTAGTGAAAATCTGTATGATATCCACCTTCCCGGTGACGCCTGCCGCCTCAACAACATCTCCCACCTTGAACGGACGGAAGATGATGAGCAGGAACCCGGCTGCAAAATTGGCCAGTGAACCCTGCAATGCCAGACCAATGGCCAGGCCGGCAGCACCCAAAATCGCGATGAAGGACGTGGTTTGTATCCCGATCTGCCCGAGCGCGGCAATCACCACGAACACCATCAGGCCGATATAAACCAGGCTGGTGGTAAAACCGACGATCAGTGGGTCCACATCCGCCTTGTTCATTACACGGGCAACGATTTTCTTGAGCCATTTCGCCAGCATCTTGCCGATGATGAAAACAGCAATAGCCGCCAGTACCTTGGGGCCGTATTGCATGAGCATTTCCTTGCCTGCTTCGAGCATCTGCGCCGATTTGTCAGGATCGAGCAAGTCAGTGACTTCCTGCACTACATCAACGGGCTGGGCTGCTGCCGCTGCCTCTTTTACAGCCTCTTTTGCGGCTTCTGCTGCCATGTTTCTTCTCCTTTTGTTCGAAATGGTCGGTTAATGATGCCCTGCGACAGGCGCTTGGGCAACTCTTTCCTGATGGAAAACGGCTTCAGTTGCCGACAAGAAAAAAGGGCCAGCTGAAACTCAACTGGCCCTTTTTGTTGGTCGGAGCGAGAGGATTCGAACCTCCGACCCCCACAACCCCATTGTGGTGCGCTACCAAGCTGCGCTACGCTCCGGAAAGAGCGGGCATGTTAGGCGCAGCCGGGTTGATTGTCAATACTCATGAAAGCCATACAGCCGATCATGCCGCCTCTCATTGCCCACAAATCACAAATACAGATGCCTGTCATCAATATCCCATGCCATGTAGAATAAGACTCTCTTTATCGACCAACATGGCAAGGCATTAAATTCATGGGGTTTTTCCGATTCGTGGTTCCTTTCATCCTGTTGAGCATCGCCGCCGTACTGCTCACCCAGGGCTATCAGCACTGGCGTGCTTCAAAACAGCTGCTCGACAGTTCCCTCACCACTGAAGGCACTGTTATCCGCAACGCCCCCTATATGTCGTCAAAGGCAGGAAAGTCTACTTCCCTGGTCTATTTCCCTCAGGTGAAGTTCACGACGAAAGACGGCAAAACTGTTGAATTCACCTCTAAGGTGACCAGCCGTGCGGAACAGTACAAACCGGGCGATCCGGTACGGGTTTTGTACAGGGAAAACAAGCCGGAAGAAGCATTCATCGGCTCATTCAAGTCCCTGTGGGCCGTTGCCATCATTTTTGCGGCGTCAGGGATTATCGTCCTGATGTTTGCAGCCTGGTTCTATGCCAAGGCGACAAAAGGCTGGGAAAAAGAAGAATCTGTAGAGTAACGAAAGAATTCAGTACAACCGGCCGTTAGAAAACAGTTATTTGAGAATCTGGGCGACTTCTTCCAGTTCAGCCAGCAGCTGGCGGATAATCTGATGGCTCTGGTTCTTGTTTTCCTGCGCATCTTCACCGTCGAGTTTTTGCCTTGCCCCTCCGATGGTAAAACCCTGCTCATAGAGCAGGCTGCGGATCTGGCGGATCATGATGACATCATGTCGCTGATAGTAGCGCCTGTTGCCACGACGCTTGACCGGCTTGAGTTGTGGAAACTCCTGTTCCCAGTATCGCAGCACGTGGGGTTTCACCTGGCACAGTTCGCTGACTTCACCGATGGTAAAGTATCGTTTTCCCGGGATGGGCGGCAGTTCGACAGCGCTGCTATTCGGATCCAGCATAGGTTTCCACTCTCGCTTTCAGTTTCTGCCCGGGGCGGAAGGTAACGACTCTCCTGGCACTTACCAGGATTTCTTCACCTGTTTTCGGGTTTCTTCCGGGCCGGGAGTTCTTTTCACGCAAATCAAAATTGCCGAATCCTGAAAGCTTGACCTGCTGGCCATTCTCCAGAGCGCCCCGAATTTCCTCGAAAAAGAGTTCTACCAGTCCTTTGGCTTCGCGCTTGTTCAACCCCAGTTCGTCAAACAGGGCTTCAGCCATTTTTGCCTTTGTCAGTGACATTCTGTTCAATCCCGCAATTTTGCTGACAGTTCGGTGTTCAGTGCCTTAAGTACCGCATCGACTGCCTGTTCTGTTTCTTCATCAGTAAGCGTGTGAGAATAATCCTGCAAAATCAAGCTTAAAGCAAGACTTTTTAGACCTGAGTCTATATTGTCCCCAGTATAAACGTCAAAAACCTGGATGTCTCGCACAATTTCCGGCGCTGCTTTTTGGGCACAGGCTTTCACATCGGCCCAGGAAAGATCCTTCTTCACCAGTAAAGCCAGATCCCTGCGGATGGCCGGATAGCGTGAAACTGCCTGATAGGCGGGAAGACGCCCTTCTTCCAGGCTTTGCAGCCGGATCTGGAACAGGAAAACATTGCCGGAGATACCCAGTCTGGACTGCAGCCCCGGATGCAGCATGCCGAGACGACCTATCTCCTCACCGTTGCGCCACACTGCCGCCGCCTGACCCGGATGCAGACTCACATCCTCAATGGGGCGTATAGCAAAACTGTCCGGGTCACCCACCAGTTCCAGAATCACTTCCAGATCACCCTTGATATCGTAGAAATCGACTTTTCCCGGCGCATTGTTCCATTTCTGCGGCATTCTTTCCCCATAGACCAAGCCCGCCAGCATTTCCGGTTGCTCGATATCATCCTTTGTCTCAAGAAACACCTGGCCGGATTCGAACAGCCTCACCCGCTCATGCTGACGTGCAAGATTATATTGCAGCGTGGACAGCAGCCCTGGCCAGAGGCTGGCCCGCATGACCGACATATCTGCCGAAATGGGGTTGGCGAGGCGGATCTGCCGGGCATCAGGCGTCAACAACCCGGCCAGCTCCGGCGCAATGAAACTGTAGGTAATGGCTTCCTGGTAGCCGCGATCCACCAGCAGCTCCTTGGCCCGCAACAGGTGAAAAGATGCTTCCGGTACCGCCTGAATGCTGACGGGAGCCGCTGACAGATTTTCCGGTATGTTGGCATAACCGTAGATACGCCCGATCTCCTCGATCAGGTCTGCCTCGATGCTGACATCAAAGCGGCAGCTTGGCGCAACGATTTTCCAGCCATCGCTGACGGATTGGACCTGCATGCCCAGCCGGGTAAGGATGTCTTCGACAGTCGCATCATCGATCTCCACACCCAGCAGCCTGGGGATCTGATGGCGCCGCAGATGGATTTCGGATTTCCCGGGCAAATGTTCCATTGCTGTCACATCCACCACGGGCCCAGCCTGCCCACCACAGATATGCAGCACCAGATCCGTGGCGCGCTCCAGCGCCCGGCGCTGCAGTTCCGGGTCCACACCACGCTCGAAACGGTGGGATGAGTCTGTGTGCAGCCCATAGACCCGCGCCTTGCCGGCAATGGCGATGGGCTGGAAAAACGCGGACTCCAGCAGAATATCCCGGGTCCTTTCCGTCACAGCAGAAACTTCGCCACCCATGATGCCTGCAAGCGCCAGTGGCTGTTGCTCATCGGCAATGAGCAGGGTGCCTTCCGAGGTTTCCACTTCACTGCCGTCCAGCAGGGTCAGTTTCTCGCCCTTTTCCGCCCGGCGTACGTGAACAGCGCCGCTGATCCTGGCCAGGTCGAAACCGTGCATGGGCTGGCCCAGCTCGATCATCACGTAATTGGTGATGTCAACAACGGGACTGATAGCGCGTATCCCGCTACGGCGCAGCTTTTCCTGCATCCACAGGGGAGTTTGTGCCCTGGGGTCGATGTCCCTGATGACGCGGCAGCTGTAGCGTGGACAGTCCTCGGACGCCGTCAGCACCACTTTCTTTTCATCAGCAATGGCATCGGGGACTGCCCTGATCTCCCAGTCGGTCACCGGGTGGCGGTAAATCACCCCGACATCCCGGGCAATGCCAGCGATGCTCCGACAGTCACCCCGATCCGGTGTCAGGTCCACGTCGATGATGTGGTCGTCCAGGGACAGGTAGTCCCGGAAATCCTCGCCCACGGGCGCGTCGGCCGGCAGGGGCATGATGCCATCGGACGATTCTGCCAGGCCCAGTTCGGCGGCAGAGCAGATCATGCCCATCGACTGCTGGCCGCGCAGCTTGGCCTTCTTGATCTTGAAGTTGCCCGGCAGCACCGCGCCCACGCGCGCCACCGGCACTTTCATGTCGGCTGCCACGTTTTTCGCGCCACAAACGATCTGAACCGGCTCATCTTCACCGACATCGACACGACATACCGAGAGCTTGTCCGCATCAGGATGGCGTTCACAGCTGAGCACCTTGCCCACGACCACACCGCTGAAATCAGCAGCGGCAGGCTCCACCCCGTCCACTTCCAGGCCGGCCATGCTCAACGCATCAGCCAGTTCTTCTACGCTCACTTCCGGGTTTACCCATTCTCTCAACCAGGCGTCACTGAATTGCATCTCTTTTCACCCCTCAGGCAAACTGGCGCAGGAAGCGCAGATCATTTTCGAAGAACAGGCGCAGGTCGTTCACACCATAGCGCAGCATGGTCATGCGCTCCACGCCCAGGCCAAAGGCATAACCACTGTATTTTTCTGTATCGATGCCCACGTGACGGAACACTTCGGGATGGATCATGCCGCAGCCCAGGATCTCTATCCATCCGGTATGGCTGCAGACACGGCAGCCCTCCCCGCCGCACATGACGCACTCCATGTCCACCTCCGCCGAAGGTTCGGTGAAAGGAAAATAAGAAGGCCGGAAGCGCACCTTCAGGTCCTTTTCGAAAAAGGCCTTGAGGAAACTGTGCATGATACCTTTCAGGTCTGCGAAACTGACATGCTCGTCCACCATGAAACCTTCCACCTGGTGAAACATGGGCGTATGGGTGACATCGGAATCACAGCGATAGACCCGCCCGGGTGCGATCACCTTGAAAGGCGGCTCGGCATCCTTCATTACCCTCACCTGTACCGGCGAGGTGTGGGTGCGCAGCAGCCGGTGGGCATCGAAATAAAAGGTATCGTGCATGGCCCGTGCAGGATGGTGGGCCGGGATATTCAGCGCTTCGAAGTTGTGGTAGTCGTCCTCGATCTCGGGACCTTCAGCCACCTTGAAACCGGCACTGGCAAAGATCTCTTCGATACGCGCCATGGTACGCGTCACGGGGTGCAAACCACCCTTGTCCATGCCGCGGCCCGGCAGGGTCACGTCGATGCGCTCCTTCGCCAGGCGCGCTTCCAGTGCTGCCTGTTCGAGCGCCGTCTTGCGGGCCTCGATCGCTTTCTGCAGCGTCTGCTTGGCCTGGTTGATCGCCTGTCCCGCCTTGGGACGCTCTTCCTTGGAAAGCTTGCCCAGTTGCTTGAGCTGCTCGGTAAACAGTCCGCTCTTGCCCAGATAAGCGACGCGCACCTCGTCCAGTGCACGCAGATCGGCGGCGTCCTGCACTGCAGTAAGCGCCTGTTCGGTCAATTGTTGGAGATCCATGAAATCTGTACCTTCAGGTCCGGGAAACCCGGAAAACAAAAAAAGGGAAAGACCTTCAAGGCCTTTCCCGTCGTTCGCATTGTCAGCATTGCTGAGAAACAGCCGTGCAAGACATTTCAGTCAATCTGCCGCACCCGGGGCGCGACGGGCTTGATCAACTCGCGAGAGCGGCCTTGGCCTTTTCTGCGAGCTGGCTAAATGCTGGCATATCGTGTACGGCAATATCCGCCAGCATCTTGCGGTCAACTTCGATTCCCGCCTTGTTCAGGCCATTGATGAAGCGGCTGTAGGACAAGTCGTTCATGCGTGCGGCAGCGTTGATACGCTGAATCCACAGGGAACGGAACTGACGCTTCTTCTGACGACGATCGCGGTAGGCATACTGCCCGGCCTTGATGACCGCCTGCTTGGCAACCCGGTAGACCTTGCTGCGGGCACCGTAATAACCTTTGGCCTGCTTCAGAACCTTCTTGTGACGCTTGTGCGCCGTGACACCACGTTTTACGCGAGGCATAGTAAATCTCCTATAACGAAATCAGAATCAGGCGTATGGAATCATACGGCGAGCTGCTGCAACATCAGACTTGTGCAGCATGGCGGGTGAACGCAAATGACGTTTACGCTTGGTGCTCTTCTTGGTCAGAATATGACGGCGATGAGACTGGTTTCGCTTGAAGCCGCCAGCAGTTTTCTTGAAACGCTTGGCTGCACCTCGATTGGTCTTTATCTTTGGCATTTTCTCTCTCCTGTAGCAAGGATGAAATACGAGTGACCAAGGCAATGCCTATTGGCCCGGCCACTGTTGAAACGCCCCGTTTCCGGGGCAGTAAAATCTATTTTTTCCGCGGTCCCAGCACCATGACCATCTGGCGGCCTTCCATCGCCGGGCGCTGTTCGACCTGGGCGATCTCTTCCAGGTCTTTCTCGATGCGGGTCAGCACCTCTGCACCGAGTTCACGGTGGGCATGCTCCCTGCCCCGGAAACGCATGGTGACCTTTGCCTTGTCACAGTTCTCCAGAAAGCGTCTCAGATTCCGCAGCTTGATTGCATAGTCCCCGGAGTCTGTCCGGGGGCGGAACTTGATTTCCTTTACCTGAACCTGCTTCTGCTTTTTCTTGGCCGCCTGTTTCTGCTTCTTTGCCTCGAACACGAACTTGCCATAATCCATGATCCGGCAAACCGGCGGTTCGGCATTGGGTACGATCTCGACCAGATCGAGTCCTGCTTTGGCAGCGGCTTCCATAGCTTCCTCTATGGGGACGATTCCCACCTGTTCACCATCTTCCCCGATCAGTCTTACCTGGGGTACAGTGATGTCAGCATTCAGGCGGTTTCTTTTGTCTTGTTTAGCTATAGTCAGATTCCTCTGTAAATTGCTTGCTTGAGCATGAAGGTGCTTTCCACCGTCTATACCCGCTGTTTCAAATCTTCCTGCAGGTGAGAAACAAATTCGTCTACGGGCATGGCCCCGAGGTCTTCACCTCCACGCTTTCTCACCGCTACCGCAGCATTTTCCATTTCCCGGTCACCAACGACCAGCAAATAGGGAATGCGTTGTAATGTGTGCTCGCGGATTTTAAAGCCGATCTTCTCGTTTCTCAAGTCTATTTGTACCCGAATGCCCTGTTTTTTCAGCTTTTCCGCCACTTTCTCGACATATTCGGCCTGCTTGTCTGTGATATTCATCAAAACCGCCTGTACCGGCGACAGCCAGACGGGCAAAGCACCGGCATAATGTTCGATGAGAATACCGATGAAACGCTCCAGTGATCCCAGGATCGCCCGGTGCAGCATCACCGGCACTTGCTTGCTGTTGTCTTCTGCAATATAGTGCGCTCCTAGGCGTTCCGGCATGGAAAAATCGAGCTGGATAGTGCCCAATTGCCAGACGCGGTCGAGACAGTCCTTCAGGGAAAATTCGATTTTGGGGCCGTAGAAGGCTCCCTCACCCGGCTGCAGTTCCCATTCGAGATGCTTGTGATTGAGTGCATCCTCCAGGGATTTTTCCGCCTTGTCCCAGAGTTCATCCGCACCGACACGCTTCTCCGGCCGGGTGGAAAGCTTGATGAGCACATCCTCGAAACCGAAATCCCGGTATACCTCGAACAGCAGGTCGATGAAGGCGGAGACTTCTGACAGGATCTGCTCTTCGGAACAGAAGATGTGTGCGTCATCCTGCACGAAGTTGCGCACACGCATCAGGCCATGCAGGGTACCGGAGGGTTCGTTGCGATGGCAGGAACCGAATTCCGCCAGGCGCAGGGGCAAATCCCGATAGCTCTTGAGACCATGATTGTAGATCTGCACATGGGCAGGACAGTTCATGGGCTTGATGGCGTAGTCGCGGTTCTCGGAATGGGTGGTGAAGATCATGTCGCCGAACTTGTCCCAGTGACCGGACTTCTCCCACAGGCTGCGGTCGATGATCTCCGGCGTATGCACTTCCTGATACCCGTGCTCACGCAGCTTCTTGCGAACATAATCCTCGACGACCAGATAGATCTGCCAGCCCTTGTCGTGCCAGAACACCATGCCCGGTGCTTCTTCCTGGGTATGGAACAGGTCCTGGGCTTTGCCGATCTTGCGGTGATCACGTTTCTCCGCTTCTTCCAGGCGGTGCAAATACTGTTTCAGCTCCTTTTTGTTACGCCAGGCCGTGCCGTAGATGCGCTGCAGCATTTCGTTGTTCGAATCACCCCGCCAGTAGGCACCCGCCAGTTTCATCAGCTTGAAGGCTTTCAGCTTGCCCGTGCTCGGAACATGAGGTCCCCGGCAGAGATCCGTAAACCCGCCCTGTGTATAGAGCGACAGGTCTTCGTTGGCGGGAATCGACTCGATGATCTCGGCCTTGTATTCCTCGTTCATGTCCCGGAAGAACCTGACCGCCTCGTCTCTGGGCATGACGCTGCGGCTGATAGGAATGTCCGCCTTGGCCAGTTCGTTCATCTTTTTTTCGATCGCTTCCAGATCTTCCGGCGTAAAAGGACGGCTGTAGGAGAAATCGTAGTAGAAGCCATTGTCGATCACGGGACCGATGGTCACCTGGACATCGGGAAACAATTCCTTGACTGCCATGGCCAGCAAGTGCGCCGTGGAATGCCGAATGACTTCCAGGCCTTCCTCATCACGTTCGGTAACAATAGCCACGTCGGCATCTGAATCGATGGGAGTGGAGGCATCGACCAATGTACCGTTGACCTTGCCGGCCAGCGTGGCCTTGGCCAGCCCCGGACCGATATCCGCCGCTATGTCAGCGACCGTAACAGGATGATCGAATGATCGTTTTGAACCATCAGGAAGTGTAATTTCCGGCATGAGCTGTCCTCAGTGGTGGCCCCTACCAAAGGCCACGTGAATTGAAGCCGCGTATTGTATGCGGCCTGCTTGAAAAGATAAACTGCAGTTTGCAGCGCTTTCATTCCTGCCCATGACATCCAGGGAAGGAGAAAATGCTGGAGCTGCTGAAAGCATCTCCTGTGCCCTGCACACGCGGCATACGACCGCCAGGGATGACGGAAGTACGGCAATGCAGGAGTGTGCCAGTGCACTCCATCCCTGGAGATGCGCCGCTCCGGTCCATGACCTCCATGGATGGAGGAAATACTGGAACTGCATGGAGCAGTTCCAGTGCCCTGACCTCTCACGGCATACGACCGCCAGGGATGGCGGAAGTGCTGGCAATGCAGGAGTGTGCCAGTGCACCCCATCCCTGGAGATGCGCCGCTCCTGCGCATCCCTGCGCCCGCGGCATACCGTACATCCTGTACATAAAAAAACCGGCATCCTAGCAATCAGGACACCGGTTTTTCGTCAGCGCCCTTTCAGGCGCTTCAAGAGCGCCACTTAGTGAGTGGTGATCTCGATACGACGGTTTTGTGCACGACCTTCGCGCGTACTGTTGTCGGCGATAGGCTGGCTCTCACCCATGCCCTTGACAGTAATGGAATCGATACCCAGAGACTCCAGATAATCAGCTGCAGCCTGAGCACGACGCTCGGACAGCTTCAGGTTGTAAGCTTCAGGACCGGTGCTGTCAGTGTGACCGATAACGGTAACAGACTCATGACCGGGGCTGGCCTTGACCTTGTCGGCAAAATCTTCCAGAGCGGCCTTCATTTCCGGTTTCAGCACGGCACTGTCAAAATCAAACTCTTCAACCACCAGGTTGATGGTCAGGTTTTCAGTGATTTCACAACCGTCGGCATCAACGGTAGCACCCGCACGGGTGTTGGGACACTTGTCACGGCTGTTAGGCACGCCGTCGTTGTCGTCGTCACCATCAACGGGTACAGGTGTAGGAGCAGGCTCCTCCTTGGCGATAACGTCACCGCACTTTTCCACCAGCTGCTTGACACCACCCTTGGACTGCCAGCACTCACCATAAGCATTGGTAACGACTGATTTTTCTGCGTCCTGCGCATAGGCGCGCATGGGATCTTCAGCCGAAGCCACGGTTGAACCCATAATCAAGCCCACAGCTGCCGCTACGGTGGCGATTTTCTTGTTTGCATCTTTAAACATCTTGTCTTTCTCCTGATATGTAGACATTTATTTTTGACCGGGGCTCAACTGCCCACCCTCAACAACCAATTCCTCAAAACTCTGTTACCTACCTGCAATGGAAGGCACTATACAGACCATACTTTGCTAAGTATAACGGAGACTGGGCTAATTGTACAAATCCAACAGTGCAAAAACACCACAAATGCTGCCAGCAGCGCGAAAAATACGGATAAAACCCTTCAATACATCAAATTTATGCACCGGTTGGTAAAAATACAACATCCGGATAAAACAGCTGAGGCGCTCTCTCACACATTTTCCGTACCAATTCCGTACGAAATAAAGTGCTGCAGAATGGAAGGCCTGGTATTGCTCTTGCGACCCCATACTGCTATATA
>NZ_JBHNMF010000066.1:0-11062 GCF_048562965.1 Thiolapillus sp.
CGCCCAGACAATTGGCTCCCGCTCAATCCGGGTGACCTGCTCGGAAGAGCCGGATGCGGGAAATCCGCACGTCCGGTTCTGTGAGGGTGAAAGCCAGCAATGGCCGATCTACTCGACTAGCGTTTCCTTATCTTGACCAAATGACTCAATTGGGTGAAAATCCTGAGTTATCTTCAGAATAGAAAATTAGTATATTCTGAAAAGCTTGGAGATCGATTTCCAGCTTCAAACCCGAATTTTCAATTGCAACTGGGGGTATTCCATCCATGAGCTCACAAGGCGTGGACCTCAAAAAACGCCGCATGTTGATTACAGCGACAGCTGGTATCGGTGCGGTAGGCGCGGGCTTTGCCCTCGTTCCTTTTCTCAGTTACTGGCAACCCAGCGCCCGGGCCAAGGCCATGGGTGCGCCGGAAGAAGCTGATATCGGCAAGATCGAACCCGGTGCGCTGTTGCGTGTCAAGTGGCGCGGCAAGGTATGCTGGGTAGTCCGCCGCACCGAAGAGACGCTGAAGAATCTCAAGGAGAATACAGGGCATCTCGCCGATCCCGATTCCGAGGTTCCCCAGCAGCCCGAATACTGCAAGAACTATCACCGTTCCATCAAGCCGGAATACCTGATAGCCGTAGGCATCTGCACCCACCTGGGCTGCTCGCCGACCTATCGTCCGGACATCGGTCCCGCCGATCTGGGTGCGGACTGGATGGGCGGCTTCTTCTGCCCCTGTCACGGTTCCAAGTTCGATCTGGCAGCACGGGTCTACAAGGGCGTGCCTGCCCCGACCAACCTGGTGATTCCCCCGCACAAGTACCTCAGTGATACGAGAGTGCTAATCGGCGCAGATGACGGAGGTGCAGCATGAGCCTGATGACCTGGATAGACGAGCGTTTCCCCGCCACCAAGGTGTGGAACGAACATCTGGCGCAATACTATGCGCCCAAGAACTTCAATTTCTGGTATTTCTTCGGCTCGCTGGCAATGCTGGTGCTGGTAAACCAGATCGTGACCGGCATCTGGCTGGCCATGGACTACAAGCCGGATGCTACCCTGGCGTTCGCTTCCGTCGAATACATCATGCGTGATGTGAACTGGGGATGGCTGATACGCTACCTGCACTCGACCGGGGCTTCAGCCTTCTTCATTGTCATCTATCTGCACATGTTCCGCGGACTGATCTATGGTTCCTACCGCAAGCCACGGGAACTGCTGTGGATCATCGGTATGGTCATTTACGTTGCCATGATGGCCACTGCCTTCATGGGTTATCTGCTGCCCTGGGGCCAGATGTCCTACTGGGGTGCGCAGGTTATCGTGAACCTGTTCCAGGCCATTCCCGTCATCGGTGACGACCTGTCCATCTGGATCCGGGGTGACTATGTTATTTCCGACGCCACTCTGAACCGCTTCTTTGCGCTCCACTTCCTGCTGCCTTTCGTGCTGGCTGCGCTGGTGTTCGTGCATATCGTGGCGTTGCACAAGGTGGGTTCCAATAACCCTGACGGTATCGAGATCAAGAAGGGGCCCAAGGGCAACAGGTGGAGCGACACTGCACCTGCTGACGGTATTCCCTTCCATCCCTACTACAGTGTGAAGGATATCGCGGGCGTGGTGGGTTTCCTCATCATCTTCCTGGCGATCGTGTTCTTCCTGCCGGAAATGGGCGGATATTTCCTGGAGGCACCGAACTTCGAGCCTGCCAACCCGCTGAAGACGCCTGAGCACATCGCGCCGGTATGGTACTTCACGCCCTTCTACGCGATGCTGCGTGCCGTACCGAGCTTTGCCGGTACACAGGTCTGGGGTGTCATTGTCATGGGTGCCTCGATCGTGATCCTGTTCTTCCTGCCCTGGCTGGACAAGAGTCCCGTGAAATCCATTCGTTACAAGGGGCCCATCTTCAAGGTCATGATCGCCATGTTTGTCGTGGTGTTCGTTATCCTGGGTTATCTGGGAATGCAGCCCTCCACTCCGGGCCGCACCCTGACGGCGCAGATTTGCACAACACTGTATTTTGTCTTTTTCCTGGCGATGCCCATCTACAGCAAGATAGATAAGACCAAGCCAGTACCAGAGAGGGTGACCAAATGAAAAAACTGATTGCAATCCTTTCTTTGGCCCTGTTGCCGCTGACCGGCTTTGCCAGTGGCGCGGTACATCTGGAATCGGCTGATATCGATCTTACTGATGATGCCGCCATGCAGCGTGGCGCCAAGTACTTCGTCAACTACTGTCAGGGCTGTCATTCTCTGAAGTATTTCCGTTATGAGAATATGCAGCAGTTCGGGCTGACCAAAGATCAGATCCGTGACAATCTGATGTTTGGCGATGGCAAGGTGGGTGATCTCATGACCACCAGCATGCCCGTAGCGGATGCTGCCGAGTGGTTCGGTACCGCGCCACCGGATCTGACGCTGACTGCACGCCTGAAGCATGGTGGCGCCGACTGGATATACACCTATCTGAAGAGCTTCTATGCCGATGAGAGCCGTCCTTTCGGTGTCAACAATGTGGTCTTCCCCAACGTGGGTATGCCGCATGTGCTGATGGAACTGCAGGGCGTGCAGGAGGCTGTTAAAGAGAAGGACGAGCATGGTAACGTGCATGTGAAAGAACTGAAGCTCGTCAAGCCCGGCCGTCTTTCCGAGGAGGAATATGACGAACTGGCCCGGGATCTGGCTACTTTTCTGACTCACGTGGCGGAGCCGGTGAAACTGGAACGTCAGCATCTGGGTATCTGGGTGATGCTGTTCCTGTTGGTCTTCTTCGTGGTATCCATCCTGCTCAAGAAGGAGTACTGGAAAGACGTGCACTGATCTTGAATTGTATTGATGTACGGCCCGAAAAGGCGCGCAGTCTGCTATACTGTGCGCCTTTTCCATGTCTGTGCTGTCGACTGAGAAGGCTTGGCTTTCTCTTTAGAATCGTTTTTTTACGCCTGAGTTCAGCAATCCATATTTTAGGTAGGTGCCAGTGGCAACAAGAAGATCCATCATGACCCTTTTTTCCGATCCCGCAGATTTGCACAGCCATCGCGTGCGGCTGGTGCTGGCCGAGAAGCATGTTACCGTGGACATCGTGGATGTCGATCCGCTGAATCTTCCCGAAGATGTCATGGATCTCAATCCTTACGGCACCGCCCCCACGCTGGTTGATCGTGAGCTGGTGCTGTTCGACTCCCGCATCATTCTGGAATATCTGGATGAGCGTTACCCTCATCCGCCACTGCTGCCCGTCGATCCGGTTTCCCGGGCCACTTTCCGCATGTATATCTATCGCGTTGAGAAGGACTGGTACAGCCGGGTGGATACCATCCTGGCCGGCGGAAAACCCGCGACCAAGGCGCGCAAGGAACTCAAGGAGAGTCTGACTGCCAGCGCTCCCATTCTGGCGGCAAAACCCTTTTTCATGAGTGACGAATTCTCCGTCGTGGATGCCAGTATCGCCCCCCTGTTGTGGCGCCTGCCGCATCTGGGCATCGAACTCGAAGGCAGTGCGTCCAATACCTACAATGCCTATGCGGCACGGTTGTTCAAACGTGATGCGTTTGCCAAGAGTCTGACAGAAGCCGAGAGGGAAATGCGTCTCTGATGCGCTGTGCGCCTCCATGTCCATGACCTCCAACCGTCCTTATCTGATACGCGCCATCTGGCAATGGATCAGCGACAATGGCATGACGCCGCATCTGCTGGTCAATGCCGATGCCAAGGGGGTGGAGATTCCCCGTCAGTTTGTGGAAGACGGACGTATCGTACTCAACGTCAGTGCCTCTGCGGTGCGCGATCTCGATCTGGGTAACGACTGGATATCCTTTGGTGCCCGCTTTTCCGGTAACCCAATGAACGTGTTGCTGCCGGTGAGCGCGGTACTGGGCATCTACTCCAAGGAAAACGGGCAGGGCATGCTGTTTCCCGAGGATGACGAAGCCGTCCCGCCTGAGGATGAAGGGCCGGATGATACCCCGCCGCCTGCTGGCGGGCGACCCAGCCTGAAAGTGGTCAAGTAGCCAAACTGTGTGTCCCCTTACGGTCTTTTTCTGGGGAAGGGGATGACTTCAGCCTTGGGCTTCGCAGTTTTGGCCGCAGCAGGCGCTTCATTGTACCGGGCTTCCTGCTCGATGGTATGTCTGCCCTGAATATGCACGGCCTCCAGCTGGTCGCCGATAAGCAGGACATAGCCAGACTGACGCAATGTGCCGTCCACGCTGTAGTCGAAGCGGTACATACGCCGGAAACGCAGACCTGATGGCGTCCAGCGCAGCCCCACACGCTGCAGATAAACGCTGTCGTCGAGCAGCTGGTATCGTTCTTTGTCGCAGGCAGCGCGGCTGATGCCGACGGCCAGTTCCCTGGCGCGGGCGGCTTCCAGCCAGAACATGGCGAGCAGGCCCAGTATGATGATCGCTGCCAGAGTGGAAACCACAGGATGAAACGCTCCGTATCGAAAAAAGATGTGCTGCAGGTGTGTACGGGTGATATTACCAGACTTGCCGTGGACGCCATCGTCAATGCGGCAATATTAACCCGGCAACCAAATATATCGTATTCAGAGTCTCGGGCATCTTTCCTATCAAGGCGCGTGCCGCAGGCAAGGGTGGTCTCCTTGGCAAGGCACGCAACGCCGAGAGGGAAGATGCCCGAGACTCCTAACCTTTTGATAAATAAGACGACAGGCCGAGCTGTGTGCGCCCGCTGGATATCTTCGATCTGCTGCTCCACGGCATCCCGTGGGTGCTGCTGGGCCTGAAACTGTGGCGCGAAGCGCAGCTCAAGCGGGAGAACAATCCCCCGCAAAACTGATTTCAGTGCGTGCTCTCCCACCAGATGGCGTCCGCTACGGCGTGGGTAAGCACACGTCCGGGATGCGGGCGGCAGCGCCAGTAACCGTGATGCCAGTAACCGCGGCAGCGGCGTACTGGCTTTACCACAACCACGGTAGCCGGGGGTGCGGGTTTGACCACCACCACGCGGTAGTACGGCCTGTGATAGCCGTGCGCCATCGCCAGTACCGGCGCCAGTGTGACCGTGATGGCGAGGAGTGAAGAGAAGAAATACCTGCCTGCTTTGCTTGCCATGTCAATTCTCCAGGGTTTCGTTGTCTGTATCCGGTAAAACGCCTGGAGCGGCAATCGGTTGACAGTTATTTATGCGCAGAAGACAGCCGGTCCAGCCGCAGGCGCTGACGCTCGTCGAACAGACGCCGGCTGCCGGCCCAGATGGCTGTGAGACTTCCCAGCCCGGAGCCTGCGGCAATCATGAACAGGATCATCAGCTGGTACTTGGCGGCTTCCATGGGCGGACTGCCACCGAGAATCTGGCCGGTCATCATGCCGGGCAGGCTGACGATGCCCGCTGTGGTCATGGCATTGATGATGGGGATCAGCCCGGAGCGCAGGGCGTCCCGCCGGATATTCGAGATGGCCTGGGACCACTCGTGCCCCAGCATCAGCCGTGCCTCGATGCGCTGACGCTGTTCCCAGGTGTTGCGGGTCAGGTTGTCCAGAGCAATGGCGATGCCGGACATAGTGTTGCCCAGCAGCATGCCCAGCAGGGGAATCAGATACTGGGGCTGGTACCAGGGATGAACCTGCACCACTACTGTCAGGGCCAGCAGTGTGATGAGGAAGGAGGACAGGAACATGGACAGGGTGCCCAGCCCGTAGCCCCAGCTGCCACGGAAGCGCCGTTGCTGGCGTGCCATTACCTCGTAGCCTGCCACGGCCAGCATTACCAGGGTCATGAGGGCGATGAGCCACAGGCTGGTCTGGGCGAACAGGGTTTTCAGGATCATACCCAGGATCAGCAGTTGTACGGTGCTGCGGCTGGCGGCGATCAGCAGCTGGCGTCCGATGCCCAGGTGCAAGGCCCAGGAAAGACCTGCCAGCAGACAGATCAGTGCAGCGGAAATGCTCAGATCCAGAGCAGAAAGGCGTATCAGTTCCATGTTCAGTTTTCCTCCGGCAGGAAACGGCCCTGGTCCATGATGGCGCGGCTGTCGGCGATACGCGTCAGCTGGGCGGGATCGTGACTCACCCAGATGGCGGCCGCCTGATGTTGCCGCAGATAGTCATTGATGATCTGCTCCACGATGTCGGTGTTGCCCGCGTCCAGGTTGGCCGTGGGTTCGTCAAGCAGCAGGACACGGGGCTGGTTGGATAGCATGCGAACCAGGGAGAGGCGCTGCTTTTCACCGCTGGACAGGCGTCCGGTCTGCCAGCTCAGCACGTCTTCGGGGAAGCCCAGGGCCGACAGCAGTTCTGATGGCCTGTGGCTGGCATGACCACCCACTGAATCGCTCCACCACTGGCTTTCCGCAGGCAGCAGGCTGACCTGGCGGCGCCACTGTGGGCCGGTGAACAGCTCACGCGGCCGGTCGTCCAGGCGGACATCACCCTCGTTGACGTCCAGGTCCGCTATGGCGCGCAGCAGCAGGGTTTTGCCCGAACCGGATTCTCCGTGCAGCCCCAGGCAGCTGTGCGCAGACAGCGCCAGGTTCACGTCGTGAATGAAGTCTGTATGCAGTTCCCTTACCAGGAGCAGGGGTTTTCGCTGGCTACCCATAAATATATTGATTTGCACAGCAGAATTCTGAATGACTGCTATGCTTGGGTAGTGACCGGCACAAGATACCCATAAACGCCGGCACTATCGAGAACATGATTGATCTGGAGGAGTGAACCTTATGGCAACAGCAAGTACCCTGTATCCTGAACGCATGCAAGCCCCTGACAACTTTGACGACTGGAGCGAAGAGCATGCCAAACAACTGGCCCGGGAAGATGGTATTCATCTGGATGATGCCCACTGGGAAGTGATCTATTTTCTGCGTAACCACTGCAAGGATCACGGTACGTCCTGTACTGCCCGGCATATCATCAGAGCGCTGTCCGAACGCTTCGAGGATCGTGGTGGCAAGCGTTATCTGTACAGTCTGTTTCCCCATGGTCCTGTGTATCAGGCAAGCAGGTTAGCCGGGCTGCCCATGCCGCCCAGTACGCTGGATCTGTCGTTCGGCAGTGTGCATTAACCTGATGAGGGCTGAACTGACGTTCGTCTGAACATCAGATCCCATACGCCGTGACCGAGGAGCTGTCCCCGCCGCTCGAACTTGGTGGTGGGGCGGCTGTCCGGTTGTGGCAGGTAACCGTTCGAATCAGAAAGGTTTTCGAACAGGTCGTCACGCGCTGAAAAGTGTCGCAGCATGTGTTCGGCATAGTCCTCCCAGTCCGTGGCGGCGTGAAACAGGCCACCCGGCTTCAGCAGTATTGCCATCAGTTCCACGAAGGCTGGCTGGACGATGCGCCGCTTGTGGTGTTTCTTCTTGTGCCAGGGATCAGGAAAGAACAGCTGCACGCCCGACAGTGAGCTGGCGGGTATGACCTGCCGCAGTATTTCCATGGCGTCTGCGCTCATGACGCGCACATTGCCGATGTCTTCCTCCGCCAGTTTCAGCAGCAGGTGCCCGACGCCCGGCGTATGCACCTCGATGCCCAGGTAATTGCGTTCAGGAAAGGCTCTGGCCATGATGGCCAGGGATTCGCCATCGCCGAAACCGATTTCCACCCACACCGGGTTGCGGTTCCCGAACAGCGCAGAAAAATCCAGCGGCTGTGCGGGATCGAAATCCACGCCGTAGCGGGGCCAGTATTCTTTGAACGCCCTTTCCTGCCCGGGAGTCATGCGCCCGGTGCGCAGCACGAAGCTGCGGATGGGACGATGTCTTTTTTCCTCCACTGTCAGAAGAACAGGCCTTCCATGGGAGAGGAGGCCGAGGCGAAGCGTTTGGCCGGCATGCGGCCCGCCAGAAAGGCTTCGCGGCCTGCCTGTATGGCCTTCTTCATGGCACAAGCCATGAGCACGGGATCCTGGGCGGCAGCGATGGCGGTGTTCATCAGCACACCGTCACAGCCCAGTTCCATGGCCACAGCCGCATCGGATGCGGTGCCCACGCCGGCATCCACCAGGATGGGCACTTTCGCGTTCTCCACGATGGTGCGGATGTTCAGAGGATTGCGCACGCCCAGGCCGGAACCGATGGGCGCTGCCAGGGGCATGACGGCTGCACAGCCTATGTCTTCGAGTTCCCGGGCGATGATGGGGTCATCGTTGGTGTAGACCATGATGTCGAAGCCGTCCTTGATCAGCTCTTCTGCCGCTTTCAGGGTGGCCATGACGTCAGGGAACAGGGTTTTCTCGTCGCCAAGCACTTCCAGCTTCACCAGGTTGTGCCCATCCAGCAGTTCCCGCGCCAGGCGGCAGGTGCGCACTGCGGTCTTCTGATCATAGCAGCCGGCGGTGTTGGGCAGGATGGTGAATTTTTCCGGTGGCAGTACGTCCAGGATGTTCTGCTCGTCGCTGTTCTGCCCGATGTTGGTGCGGCGCACGGCAATGGTGACGATCTCGGCGCCGGAGGCGTCGATGGCGGCGCGGGTCTCGTCCATGTCCTTGTATTTGCCCGTGCCGACGAGCAGGCGGGATGAAAACTCGCGCCCTGCGACGCTGAAGGTATCTTTGTCTGACATTGATTTACTACTCGTGAGAATGTGGATGTTGTGATTCTACCCTGAAAATCCGGGCAGGATTCAGCCGCCGCCGATGGCCTGCACGATTTCCACGGCATCGCCTTCGTGCAGCAGGTGTTCAGCATGCTGGCTGCGGGGTATCAGTTCTTCATTGACCTCTACCGCATATCTTGTGCCTTCGAGGGTCATGCCGTTGATCAGGGCTGCCAGGGTCAGGTTATCATCGACGCGGGTTTTTTCGCCGTTTACCGATATATTCATGGACGCGCCATATGTGGGTTATAACTGGATCGATTTTACACTAAAATCAGGGGTTCATCGTGCTTTGGGGGAAGCGTCTGCATGCAAAAATTCCATGAAAATCTCATATCGGTCGAAGAGGCGGTAACGCTGGACGGTGTTTTTGCACGCCGTTTGCACCGCTCCCCGGAGGGGCTGGCCTACCGCTATTATGATCGGCCCAACCGGGAGTGGCGCAGTTATACATGGACAGAAATGGCAAGGCAGGTCGCCCGCTGGCAGAAAGCACTGGGCCAGGAAAAACTGCGCCCAGGAGACCGTGTGGCGATTCTTTTGCGCAACTGTCCCGAGTGGGTGATGTGGGACCAGGCGGCTCTGAGCATGGGGCTGGTAACCGTGCCTCTGTACACAGACGACCGGCCGGACAATATCGCCTACATCCTGGAAGAGTCAGGTGTAAAGGCGTTGCTGGTGCAGGATGCCGGTCGCTGGAAACGCCTCGTTCCCTCCCTTCCCGAAGATGGGGAAGGCAAACTGCAGCGGGTGATTCTGCTCGATGGCGGAAACGAAGCCGGCAAGTTCAGTCGCAACGATGAGCGTATCCGGCTCGCGGCAGACTGGCTGCCCGCTCAGGGTGGTGAGTTGCAGGTAAGACAGGGTGCCGACCCTCATTCCCTGGCTTCCATCGTCTATACCTCGGGCACCACCGGACGGTCCAAAGGTGTGATGCTCAGTCATCACAACATGCTTTCTGTTGCGCACGGCGGCGTAACCCTCCTGGACTGCTATGAGGAAGATGTGTTTCTATCCTTCCTGCCTCTTTCGCATACTCTGGAGCGCACGGCGGGCTACTATCTGCCCTCATGGCGGGCGCCAGCATGGCCTATGCGCGCTCCGTGGCGCAGCTGGGGGATGATCTGCTGCACATCCGTCCATCGGTGCTCATCGCAGTACCGCGGATATTTGAACGGGTCTACGGCAAGATCAAGGATCAGCTGAAAAAGAAGCCGGCCATTGCGGGCAAGCTGTTCCACGCAGCGGTGGATGTGGGCTGGCACCGTTTCCAGTATCAGCAGGGACGTGCGGGCTGGTCGCCGAAGCTCATGCTGTGGCCCCTGCTCAACAAGCTGGTGGCCCGCAATGTGGTTGAAAAACTGGGCGGGCGTCTGCGTGCTGCAGTGAGTGGCGGTGCGCCCCTGTTGCCGGATATCGCCAGGGTGTTCATCGGCCTGGGTATACCTATCGTGCAGGGTTATGGTCTGACGGAAACCAGCCCGGTGATCAGCGTCAATCCGCTGGAAGACAACATCCCCTCCAGTGTTGGTGTCACCATTCGTGGCACCGAGGTAAAGCTCGGTGAGCAGGATGAACTGCTGGTGCGCGGTCCCGGCGTCATGATGGGCTACTGGAACAACCACAAGGCCACCACGGAGATGATTGACCCGGATGGCTGGCTGCATACAGGAGACCAGGCAAAGGTAGAGGACGGGCATATTTTCATCACCGGTCGCCTCAAGGATATCCTGGTGCTTTCCAATGGCGAAAAAATTCCCCCGGCAGACATGGAAATGGCCATCTCTCTGGATCCATTCATAGAGCAGGTGATGGTGGTGGGGGAAGGGCGCCCGTATCTTACGGCGCTGGTCGTCCTGAACGAGGAGAACTGGCCTGCGCTGGCGAAGGAGCACGGGTTGGATGGGAAGGATCCTGACAGCCTGAATCACAAGAAGTTACATGCCGATATTCTCAGGCGCATCAAAAACTCACTGACCGATTTTCCCGGATATGCCAAGATCCGCCAGGTACGGCTGATGCTGGAGCCCTGGACCATCGAGGAAGGACTGATTACGCGGACGCTCAAGGTCAAACGTCCCAAGGTGCTCGAACGTTTCGCTGAAGAAGTGGAATCCATGTATTCCGGTGGGCCAACCAACTGAGTTGGGCGTATAATGCCGGGTGTTCGAAAGGCGGGTATCGTATATCGGTATTACCCCAGCTTCCCAAGCTGGTGAGGCGGGTTCGACTCCCGCTACCCGCTCCATTTTTCAATTGACAATCGGTGGTGCGCCTAGTATCTTTGCCGCCCTGATTTGTCATGGCTAGGTAGCTCAGTTGGTTAGAGCACAGCACTCATAATGCTGGGGTCGGCAGTTCGAATCTGCCCCTAGCCACCATAAAATCAAGCACTTATGGATTGTATCCGTAAGTGCTTTTTTATTGCCCCTTTTTTGTCAGACTGAAGTTTCCCAGAAATTATTCAAGCCACCATGCGCAGCAGCACAGTGACCAGAGAATTTCCGGGG